>JALYJH010000236.1 GCA_030775415.1 Acidobacteriota bacterium
AAGTTCGCCACCCATCACGGAAGCAATACTTTCGGCCCTGGCCCATGGTGAGTTGTAGAACGTTTACATGCGGTGGGGGTGCTTGCGTCGGAGGAATCATTCTTGCCAGTTTAACCAATCCCTAGTTCGTCCACCCGTTCGAGCGGCGTTCCGCAGCGGCGGCAGATCAGAGACGCACAATCGCCGCAGGCCAGCGGATCGCTCACGGGCTGCTGGCAACGGGGGCAGTAGTAATCAGTTGAAGGCTTCTTGGATGAAGGCTGGTCCATACTGTTAGACTAACGTTCAGAACGTCTGTGGTCATCCCGCGATTTTTCGGTCCGCGCCGCGCTGCGCTAGCGCTCCTGCTCTGCGGCGTTTTATTTGCCGCAGCTTGCCATTCATCGAAGCGGAGCGCCAACACTTCTGAACTGCCGGCGATCGGCATTGCGTACGTGGGTCCGGCCAGCATGAATCTGCGGCAGGATTTGGCGGCGAAATCTCCGGGTGTCACCGAGGTGAAACATGGCGACCGGCTGGACATCGTCGAAGTCCGCCGCCGCCTGGCGCGGGTGCGCACGGTGGATGGCATCGAAGGCTGGGTGGACGCGAATCTGCTCTTGAGCTCGCAACAGATGGACGATCTGCGCAAGCTGGCGGACGACGCGCGCAAACTGCCGTCGCAAGGCGCGGCCACGGTGTTCGAGGCGCTGAACATGCACAGCGAGCCCAACCGTTCCTCGCCGAGCTTCCATCAAATTCCGGAAGGCGGATCAGTAGACGTGCTGCTCCATCGTGCCACTCCGCGCGTGGCGGCGCGGCCCAAAGCGGCGGCGTTGGCGAAGGCCGTGGCAGTCCCGAAGGCGACTAAATCGAAAGAGTCGAAGAAGGCCGCGGCGATGCTGTTGCCTCCGCCGGCAGCTCCGGCGCCGCCCGCCGATTGGGAAAATATGTCGCGGCCACGCGCCAGCGATCTGCCGGATTATCAGGCTCCCGAAGCGCCGCCTCCGCCGCCGCTCGATGACTGGGATCTGGTGCGTGCGAAGGACGGCACAGCGGGGTGGGTGCTGGCGCGCATGTTGTACATGTCGGTTCCCGACGATGTGGCGCAATACGCGGAGGGCAATCGCATCACGTCGTATATGGCGATCGGCGATGTGCAGGACGGCGATCAGGTAAAGCACAACTGGCTGTGGACCACCGCGGCCAGCAGCCTGAAGACAGCCGAGTTCGACAGCTTCCGCGTGTTCGTGTGGAGCAAGAGCCGGCATCGTTACGAAACCGCGTTTGTCGAACGCAACGTGACCGGCTTTTTCCCCGTCGTTCTGGAGGACGTGCCTCCCGATAAGAAGGCGAGCGGCCCTCCAGAGAAAGGGTTTTCACTGCTGGTGCAGGATAAAGACGGCGCGCTCTACAAACGCACCTACGGCTTCAGCGGTTATCACGTTCGCTTGGTTTCGAAAACACCGGTGGTACGAGAGCAAGTGGCGTCCGGGGCGGCCACGATAGCGGTGGCGGATGCCAAATCCGCGCAGCCGCAGCAAACGGACGGCTGGTGGCGCAGATTTATGCGGCGCTGGCGCGGACGCTGATTATTGTTTTTTCCAGTAATAGCGCAGGCCCACGTAAGGGCCCCATAAACTACCAATGTCGTACTGGTCGGCTTTGGGATTGGTTTTGTAATGCAGGTAGCGGCCGCCGGCGAGCAGTTCAAAATGCTTTATGCGAAAGGCGATGTCGGCCTCCATGTCTCCGAGCACCTGCTTGTGCGGCAGCGCGAAGCCGGAGGCGCGCGCTTCCCAACGGAAATGCGGTGAAAGCGTGTGCTCGATGCCCAGTCCGAAGGTGGGGAAGAAGAAGGACTTGGTGCCGGCGGCGGGGTTGATGTTCACCAGGTCCCCGCTGGAGTCGGTTTGGAAATCGTCTATTTCATTGGTCACGCTGATGCGCTGAATCTCGTACAAAGTCTTCAGGCGAATTTCAGAGCCGCCGTGCTTCCAGAAATAGGTCAGGTAATCGAAGGACAACTTGAAGGCTTGAATGCGATAGCGCGTGGCGAGAAGATCGCCGCTGGCGATGGATTGTTCAAACAAGTTTAGATCCTGCGAGGCAACACTGCCACCGGTGCTCTGGTCTTGGAAGTAGGAGCCGCGCAGCGTGCCGTTTTTGGATACCGGAATATTTACGCGGACACCGATGGCGCTCTTAGGCTTGCTGAGAAATTGAAAGGCGCCCGGAACGCCGGTGGTGTCGCCTGCGCCGCCGCGCACCAACGGAGCGGAACCGCGGGTAAGCCAATAATCCGCCTCAATGGACAAACCGGTTCCCGTGTTGACGGTGGAGGAAACCTCGGGCGGCCGCAGAGTGGCGGAGGGCGTGGACGCGGTGGGCTCGCTGGCCGATGGCACGCCGGGCGCTGGATTCGGAGTCTGCCCGGCGGCCGGGCTCGGTGCTTGTGCGGGAGCCTGGGCAGGGGCTTGGCTTTGGGCCCAGCCAAGAGCCGCCGCCAGCAGCAGGCAAAGGGAGACGGTCTTCAAACTTGATTTCACGAGTTCCTCATTCAGTTCAGACGTTCAGTTCAGACGTTGGGCCAGAAGGGGGGACCGTGAAATCACGCGCCCACATGTACGGACCACCAAGGCTTACGCTGGTTCTCCAGTTTAGCAGATGGCGCCGGACTCAAACTGGTTTCGCGAAAGTGCCGGTAAGCCTGCGGCGGACATCGTCGAGCGCCCATTGCGCGGCGCGGGCGCGGACGCCGTTGCGGTCTCCGAAGAGGATATAGCGCATCGCTTGCGGCTCGGCTTCTGGCGCGGCGAAGCCAATGATCACGGTGCCAACGGGGGCGCCCGACTGGCTTTCGGGACCCGCTTCGCCGGTGATGGAAACGGCGTAGGTTGAAGCGGTGCGTTCGCGGGCTCCCGCGGCCATGGCCTTCGCGCATTCCTCGCTGACGGAAGTGTGGCGCGCGAGGAGCGCTGGATCGACGCCGAGGAGGTGGGTTTTCATGGCGTCCGTGTACGTAAGAAAGCCGCCGACGAAATAATCGGAGCTGCCGGCAACGGATGTGATGCGATCTCCGAGCAGGCCGCCGGTACAGCTTTCGGCGACGCTGAGCGTAGCGTTGCGCGCGCGGAGCTGCTCACCAATTACAGTTTCGATGTTTGCGCCGTTGCGCGAGTAGATGCGGTCGCCTAACAATTCTTCAAGCCGCAGCCCGACGGCGTTGAGCAGGGTTTCGGCGTCCGCTTCCGTATCCGCGCGAGCGCGCAAATGAATCTGGATATCGCCGGCGCCCGCTAGAATCGTCGTGGCCGGGTTGGTGTAGGTTTTGTAGACCGGCGCTATCAATTGATCTAAATCGGACTCCCCCATCCCGGCCACGCGATAAAAGCGCGTGCGGATGACCTGCGCGGGCAATTTTTTCTGCAAGCGCCGCATGCATTCGCCGGTGAACATAGCTTTCAACTCGTGCGGGGGGCCGGGAAGCAGCAACAAAATTTTGCCTCCGTCTTCCATCCACTGCCCGGCGGCGGTGCCGCGAGTGTTGGGTAACGGTTCGGCGCCTTCGACGATGAACGTCTGGCGCCGGTTGTTATCGGCCATTTTGCGATGGAGGCGCTCGAAACGCTCGAGGAGCGCCTGCAGCAAATCTGGGCGGAAAACCAGGGGACGGTCGAGCGCTTCGGCCGCGGCTTCGCGGGTTACAT
Source organism: Acidobacteriota bacterium (assembly GCA_030775415.1). Classification (GTDB taxonomy): domain Bacteria; phylum Acidobacteriota; class Terriglobia; order Bryobacterales; family Bryobacteraceae; genus Palsa-187. Next base: position 3,690 of record JALYJH010000236.1, read on the forward strand.
CATCCTCTGTAGGGCCCAGGCCGCCGCTCAAAATCACGATGTCCGCCTGCTCCAAGGACTGGCGTATCACGGCGGAAAGCAATGGGCGGTTGTCGCCGACAACCACCTTGCGGCGTACTTCGATACCCAAGCTATTTAACTGTTCGGTAAGCCACAGGGAGTTGGTGTCGATGCGGTTGGGAGTCAGCAATTCTGAACCGACCGCGATGATTTCCGCGTCGGCCATTTACGCGGGGCGGCGCCCGTCGATATCTACGTGGACGCGGTAGAGCGCGCCGCTGGTTGCGAGTACAAGATCGCGGCCGGGAGCAAACGCGAGTCCGACAATGCCGGGGCCGGACAGAAATAATTCAGCCTGCTTGGCGGGCGTGATACGCACGATGCCGCGGCGGCCCTGGAGGGATGCGGCAACGTACAAGTTGTCCTCGGCGTCAAAGGCCATGCCTTGCGGGCGGCCGAGCCCCCGGTAAAACACTTCCACTTCGCCGGCGGGAGAAATGCGATGGACGCAATCGAAGCTGGAAGTGGTGGGGCCGGTGACGTATAGGTAATGGTCGGGACCGAAGGCCAGATGATAAGCGGAAATCGACGATTCGAGCGTGGCGAACACATAGATCTGGCGTTGGCGGCTGACTTTGAAAATGGTGCCGCTGCGGTCACCGACATAGAGGTTGCCTTCGGGATCGAAGACAATGCCGGTGGCGACGCCCATGCCTTCGACGTAAACCGCGCTATTACCCGCCGCCGACACGCGATAGATATTGCCTTCCTGGCGGCTGGACGCGTAGAGCACGTCGTCGGCGTCGATGGCCAGGCCGCTGGCGTTCATCAGTTCACTAACGAAGGGAACGGTCTGGCCGGTGCTGGTTTCCACTTGAAAAATCGATACCGGCGTTTTCTGGCCGCGCGATCCGCTGAAGGTGGCGTAGATGTTGCCATGGCTGTCGACGGCGGGATTGGCAACGGGATGCAGGCCCTCAGCGATCTGCACGCCCACTTGCAGCGGACGCGGGGTGCTGATATCGCCGTTGTGGCTAACCACCATTTGGCCGCCGACGGCATTGTCCGGCACTCGCACGATGAGGAAGGAATCCGAGCCGACGACCAGCGGCGCGGGAGCGGCTCCGATGGTGACGGACGCGTGTGCCGAGCCCGCGAAATTCTTGCCGCGGACTTGAAATTCGCCGCCTGGGATCGCCGCCGCGGGCGACACTTCCAGAATCTGCGGACGGGGATCGGAGGATTTTCTAAAGGCCATAGGGACCAACAAGGGGCAACCGGACTACTAATAAAGATTGAACCATCCAGCCGCGAACAATACAAGCGCGCCGTAGACGCCGGCCATGGCGTCGTCGGCCACGATGCCGAGTCCGCCGGGCAAGCGCTCCAGTTGGCGCACAGGCGGCGGCTTCCAGATATCGAACAGACGGAAGAGCGCGAATGCCAGCAGCCAGCTTTTCCAATTCAGCGCGGTGGCGCCGGCCAGCGTCATCCATTGACCGACGACTTCGTCGACGACCACGATTTGCGGATCTTCTTTGCCAAGGTCGCGCGCGACAACTCCGGCGGCCCAGGTTCCAGGGATCGCCAGCAGGATCGAGAACGCAGCGAAGGCGAGAGCGGGCACCGCGGCGTAGGTGTGAAGCGCCCAGCCGATGATTACCGCTGCGAGTGATCCCGCGGTGCCGGGCGCTTTAGGCGCGTAGCCGCATCCGAACCATGTGGCGATTGAGCGGGCGAGGCCGTTCAATCTTCGTCCTCGTCCTGACC
>JALYJH010000237.1 GCA_030775415.1 Acidobacteriota bacterium
TTTCGGAAGAAGCTTAAGGACAGCTATGTGCCCCCGGAAAAGTGCGAGCGATACTGCTGCGGACCGATTACAGACCCGGCTGTAAAATGCATTCGCGACGGCACCGGGAAAGTGCGCTAGCTGGCCAGCCGCACCGGCGACGTCAAAAAGCTCAAGCCTCCGCGCACCGGCTTCCGCCTCCGCTGCGGCGACTTCCGCGTCTTCCTCGACCCAAGGACGAGAAAGCCATCGAAATCACCGGCGTCAAAAATCGCAAACACGCCTACCGCTGAGGCCAACGCGCTCATCTTACGATATCGCCCAGGGAGAGGACACCGCTTTAGCGACGGATCAAAATTGTTAAGGAGCGCAGCGACTCACTCGGGCTCAGCGTTAGCTATCGATCCCCTGCCTAGGAGTTATCTGAGTGGTGTATAGTCGCGTACCCGTCCGTCCAGTTGTCTTCGTCGAGTCTATAGAGATCGATCGAGAAACCATCAGGCGTGTCGCAAAAGCCAGGCTGCAATTTCAGTCGGTCAACGGCCCCTTCCGCCACCTCCCTGCTAGAATAAACGCCAATAAACTTGACGTCTTCTTCCCCGTCTTCGTGGACGTGGAGATGTTGGACCACAAATATATCCTTACCTGAACTCATGAGATTATCCTAAAGCCCACCGCGCTCGCACGCCTTTTTTATCTGAAGGTGCGCTAAACTCCGAGCGGCTCAGCGATCCGCTTCCTAACCATGTCCACCCATGTAGCGTCCGATGGTCCCGAGATCCAGGGCCTCGCGGGACGTTTCGTGCACAATGGCGCCCCCGCTCATCACCACGATGCGGTCGGCGAGCTTCATCAGCTCGTCTAGATCCTCGCTGGCCAGTAGAACCGAGCCACCGCCGTTCCGCAATTCCACCAGATGGTTGTGAACGAAAGCACTCGCTGCGAAATCCAGGCCGAAGCAGGGATTCGAGACCACCACGATGCGGGCATCGCCCCCACCCAAATCGCGAGCCAGCACCGCCCGTTGCACATTTCCGCCCGATAGCCCGCGAATCGGTATGTTCGGCGATGTCGGCCGGATCGAAAACTTTGCGATTGCCTCCCGCGCTGACGCAAGCAGCGCAGCGCGGTCGAGCAAGAATCCTGCCTTTGCTATAGGCGCCCGATCGAAGTTGCGGAGCGCCAGGTTTTCAGCCACGCTCATTCCCGGTACAGTCGCGTTTTGCAGCGGCTCTTCGGGCAAAGTGAATAAGCCGGCTTCACGAATTCCCTCGCGCGATGAATGGAAACTACGGCCGTTGACCAGGATCTCTCCGCTTTCGGCGGGGCGTTGTCCGCCGATCGCCTGCACCAGTTCCTTCTGCCCGTTGCCGGAAATGCCCGCGATGCCCAGTATCTCTCCCGGCTGGACCATCAGGCTTAGCGCGCGAACCGCCGGAAGGCCGTTGTCGCCCCTGACTTCCAGTTTTCGCACCTGAAGGGCGGGCGTCCCTTTCGCTGCGGCCAAAGTTTTTTCCACTGATTCCCGCGGCGGCGCCCCACCAACCATGAGTTCAGCCAATCGGGACAATGTCATCTCACTCACCGGCGAGTGACCCGCCAGGCGGCCTTTGCGCAGCACCGTCACTTCGTCGGCGAATTGCATCACCTCGCGCAGCTTATGCGTGATCATGACGACGCTCAGTTTTTCAGCTTCCACCATCGCGCGCAGGATGCCCAGGACTTCATCGGCCTCACCCGGAGTAAGCACCGAAGTTGGTTCGTCCAAGATCAGCACGCGCGTCTCCAGGTAGAGCTGCTTTAGGATCTCCACCTTCTGCTTCTCACCGGCGGCGAGGTGCGCCACACGGCGATCCAAATCCACATGAAAGGGAGCTCGGCCGAGAAACTCGCGGATGCGGTTGCGTTGTTCGTCCCAATGGATGACGCCCGGGAGATCGGGCCGGACCAAGGTGAGATTTTCGGCCACCGTGAGCGAAGGGACCAGCGTGAAATGCTGGAACACCATGCCCATGCCCGTGCGATGCGCGTCCGCGGGAGAGAGGATAGTATACGGCTTTCCGTCGACGCGATAGCTGCCGGAGTCAGCTTGCTGATAACCCAGCAGGCACTTCACAAGCGTGCTCTTCCCAGCGCCGTTTTCGCCGACGACAGCGTGAAAGCTCGCCGGCCGGATGGCGAGCGAAACATCCACCAACGCCCGCATGCTACCGAAACTCTTGCTGATCTCCAGGGCTTCGATGTATGGCGGCGCGCTCATTTCGCTAACCTCTTGCCGCCGCCAAGGCTCCCGGCATGCCGGCAAGCGTGCGGCGATGCGAGCAGGAAGCGATCATTACCAGCAGCGTCAGCAAGTACGGGGAAGCGTTAAACAAGTGATAGTAGCCCGTAATTCCCGCCGTCTGCAAGGATGGCCCCAAGGCTTGAGCGGCACCGAACAGAAGCGCTGCCGCGACGCACCGCCGGGGATCCCAGCGCGCGAAAATTACCAGTGCCACGGCCATCAGCCCCTGGCCCCCGGAGATTCCTTCAGACCAGATACCTGGAAAATAAAGTGTCAGGTGCGATCCACCTACAGCCGCCAGACTCGCGCCGATCACGGTGGCAGTAGTGCGCTTGCTCCGTACGGAGATTCCCAGCGAACGAGCGGCGTCCGGAGCGTCCCCCACCGCCAGCACCCGTAAACCCCAACGCGTATTCTTCAACACGTAATGCAGCAAAAGACCGGCGGCAATGCCTAGGAAGAACAATGGGCTGATGCGCAAGGCGGAATGGATGGCGGGATCGTGGCTCCAGGCGCCAAAGTCAAACACCGGAAGTTGCGGCGCCATGGGCGCCACAAATCGTTTGCCGAAAAAGAACGCCAGGCCGCTGCCGAACACAATGATGGCAATGCCGGCGGCAACATCGTTGACGCGTGGCAATTCCGTCAACCCTGCGTGCAGCAACCCAAACAGCGCGCCTACTAAAGCCGCGGCAATCACGCCTAACCACGGTGATCCCGTCCAATCCGATATTCCGAATGCGGTCATGGCGCCCATCAGCAGCACGCCTTCCATGCCCAGATTGATGCGGCCGCTTTTCTCCGTGAGGCACTCGCCAAGGCTGACGAACATGTAGGGGATGCTGCTTCGGACCGCGCCTCCCGCCAGCGCCACTGCGATCCCCCAGCCACCCACTCCGTCAGTAATTTGCATTCGGTTCCCTTTGGAAAAACGGAATGCGGCCATAGAGCGATTCGCTGGCAAGAATCATGACGAAGACGATTCCCTCCAGCACGGCCACGGTGGCGTCGGGAAGATCGTGGGCACGTTGCAGGATACCTCCGCTCGCGACGATCGCTCCAATCAACACCGAAACCCAAATCACGCGCAGCGGCGACATGCGGGCCAGAAACGCGGCCAGAATGCCCACATAGCCATACCCGGCATTGATGGATTGGCTGGCGCGCCCGTGAATCGCCGCGACTTCGACCATGCCGGCGACTCCCGCGCATGCGCCCCCCAGAAATGCCGCTACTAAGATGATGCGGCCCAACGGTAATCCAACAAGGGCTGCCGCGCGCGCATTCCCACCGGTGACTTTCGCTTGCATGCCCCACACCGTGCGCTCCAGCAGGAACCAGGCGAGCACACATGCGATCACGCCAAACAACAATCCCAGATGCACGCGAGTTCCTGGGATCACTCCCAAGTGATGCGTTTCCGGAATCGGATACGACGCCGGAAAGTTGAGGCTCGATGGATCGCGCAGCGGGCCCTCCACCAACTGCAGAAGCAACGCAAGAGCCAGATAGTTCATCAGGAGGCTGCTGATAACGGCATTCACTCCGCGGTAATGTTGCAACGCGGCGGGGATTCCGATCCACAATCCGCCGGCGGCCGCGCCCGCGATACCCATCGCCAAGAGGCACACGACCGGCGGCATCGATTGGCTAGCCAAGCCCGCCACCGTTGCCGCCAGTCCGCCGACGATGAAAGCGCCTTCGTTGCCCACCGATAAGATTCCCGCACGGGCCGGCAGCACCGTGCACAGTGCACAGAGCATCAGCGGGGCCGCGCGCAGCAGAGTGTTTTGCAACGAATACCAACTGCCGAAGCCCGCTTTGTAGATGGAGGCAAACACGCCGAGCGGGTTAGCCCCGGCAGCGGCACAGAAGAGCCCGAACACGATTGCCGATGCCAGCAGAGCAAGCAGGGGAATCACAACGGATTCAGCGCTTCGCAGAAGATCCAGCATGCGATCGCTGGTGCCGGTAGAAGCCGCCGGCTGCATGGCGCCAGGCGCGATCTCGACGGATGTGGATCCTCTCATCAGCCGTTCACCTGCCCTTGAATTCCTTCCAGCAGCCAGTTCATGCCGTCGAGCGCGGGATCCTCGATCTTGACGGTGCTCCCGGCGGGTACCACGGTATGTCCGGTATTATCGCGTAGGGGTCCGCGATACACTTCGAGACTTCCATCGAGCATCCGCAATCGCGCCTTGGCAAGGGCTTCGCGCGCGGCTGGAGTCACTGCCGGCCCAAACGGCGAGAGACGGCAAAAATCGTCTTTAAGCGTCCCGGAGAGGCGGCGCGGGATGCCCCCGTTCATCACCGATTTACCTTCGTGAATCATCTGCGCGTAGCGTTGATACACCACACCCCAGGCCCACTCGGCGCCCGTCAAAAAGCCATGCGGAGCCAGCACCGATTGGTCGAACTGATAGCCGGTGGCGAAAACTCCACGCCGCTCGGCGATTTGCACGATGACGCGCGGGGAGCCGGTGTGCCCCGTGAGTACGTCTACACCTTGATCCACCAGGCTGCTGGACGCCTCCGCTTCGCGCACCGGCAGGACCCAATCGCCGGTGAACACGACACGCATGGTCACCTTAGGATTCACGCTACGCGCGCCCAGCATAAAACTATTGATGTTGCGGAGGACTTGCGGAATGGGCTTGGCTGCCACGAATCCCATGCGTCCGGTTCTGGTGGTGAGCCCAGCCGCCATACCCGCCAGGAATTCGACTTCATCGATAAAACCGAAGTAGATTCCTACATTCTTCGGATCCACGCCATCGCGGTACGCACCGCCGCAATGGAAGAACTGCACCTCCGGATATTCACGCGCAAGGCGCAGCACAAAGGGATCCAGAAATCCGTAGGAAGTCGCCAGAATCACTCGCGCGCCATCCTGGTGGATCATATCGCGCATGGATTCTTCTACCGCCACGGTTTCCGGAACGTTGGATTCTTCAAGCGTCTGAACGTAAGGAGTGTTCTTCAGCGCCAGCCGGCCTTCGGCGTGCGCCTGGTTGTATCCGAGATCGTTCTTCGGGCCGTTGTAGACGAAACCCATGACGATCCGGTTCGGTCCGGAACCGTAAGCACGCGCGAATGCGGCAGCTCCCACGGTGGCGGAAAGAAATTTCCGGCGGCTGTGCATAGGACTCCTCATGCCAGCGCTGCAATCGGCGCCACGGCAACGC
>JALYJH010000238.1 GCA_030775415.1 Acidobacteriota bacterium
TTCTTCTTCCGTACGCATTTGCAGCTCGCGCCATTCGAGGACCCGCTGGAGCGGAAACGTGAATCCCTTCATGACAGTTCCTTAGCCAGCGTAAACAGGCGGTTGCGCGTCTCTTCGAGCGGCGCATAAGCCTCGGAATCCTGCCTTAGGAATTCCAGGATCTGCGGGCGGACGCGAATACTCCGGTCTAAGAGCGGATTCGCGCCCTGCACATGCGCGCCCAATTGGATCAAGTCGGCTGATTGGTGATAGGTGGACAGGGCTTCGCGAATACGGCGATTGGCCGACAATTCGTCCGCGGTAATCACTTTGTTCGAAAGGCGGCTGACCGAGTTCAAGATATCGATGGCGGGGTAGTGCCCGGACGAGGCCAGGTCGCGCGAAAGAATAAAGTGCCCGTCGAGAATACCGCGCGCCGCATCGCAGATCGGTTCGTTGAAATCGTCGCCTTCCACTAACACCGTGAAGAAGCCAGTGATCGACCCCGTCCCAAAGTTCCCGGCTCGTTCAAAGATCTTCGGCAGTAGCGCAAAGACCGAAGGAGTGTAGCCTTTCTGGCTAGGAGGTTCTCCCGCGGCCAATCCGATTTCACGCTGCGCCATGGCCAGGCGCGTTACGGAATCCATCACCAACAGAACGTCGGCGCCCTGGTCGCGGAAATATTCCGCGGCCGCTAGCGCCACATAAGCGGCGCGGATGCGGAGAGGCGCGGGACGGTCCGAGGTCGCCACTACCACGACGGAGCGCTGCATCCCTTCGGGGCCCAATTCGTTTTCGAGAAACGCTTTGACTTCACGATTACGTTCGCCGATTAACGCAATCACGCTGACTTGTGCCGAGTTTTTGCGAGACATCGCGCCCAGCAGAGTGCTCTTGCCGACGCCGCTGCCGCCAAAAAGTCCGATTCTCTGGCCTTTTCCGCAGGCGAGCAGGCTATCGATAGAGCGCACCCCGGTGACCAGGCGATCCGTGATATGTTTCCGTTGGAGAGGATTGGGAGGCGGCGCGTACAGCGGATACGTGCTCGACGACTCGATCGGCGGACCGCCATCCATGGGTTGCCCGAAGCCATCCAGGACGCGGCCCAATAAACCCGGCCCAACCGCAAGCTGAGCGTCCTGCGAACGGGCAATGACGCGGCTGCCAAGTTGCAAACCGTCCGGCTCATCCAGCGGCATCGCCAAAACCCGGCCGTTGCGGAAGCCGATGACCTGCGTACGGATGCTGCGCCCATTCGCAGCCTGAATTTCGCAAAAATCTCCGATCGCCGCCGCCGGACCCTGCGACTCAATCAATAGTCCGACAGTTGCGGTGACCTGGCCGCTCCATGGCAAAAGATCCATGCGATCGAGATCCACCATGTAAGGCGCGAGTGCAACTCTTTCTATGGTTTCCATGGTTATCGGTTCGCGGGCACACGGCGCAGGCGGTCCGCGAAGCCGCGTTCGATTTCGCGAAGCTGCGATTCTATCGACGCATCCAGATTGCCGTGCGCGGTTTCAAAAATCACGTCGCCGCACTGCATCGAGGAATCCGCGACGAGTTCGACTTTTTGGGAATTGGAGAAGCGCTCCAATGCGTGGCGAATGGCGCTTTCCTGATCCGGGTGCACGCGGATGCGGCACAGATCGCGGGATTGAAGCTTTTCGAGAGCCACCCGGATCAGGCCTTCAATTGACTCCGGCTCAAGTGTTAATTCGCGATGCAGCACGCGCCGCGCGATAGAGATCGCAAGTTTGAGGAGATCGCCTTCCGCTTCCGAGCGGATGCGGGAGCGCAGCGATGAAAGCATCGCCAGGCTCTTGCCCAGTTGCTCGAGCACCGGTTGTAGTTCGGCTTTAGCCTGCTGCTGGCCTATGTTCTTTCCGTCTGCGAAGCCGCGTTGATACGCCTCCTGTTCGATACGCTCGCGGTCCTGCGGGGGCTCAGTCTGCTCAGTAAGAGCTTCTCTAACCACGAGAGTATTCGGCTTGGCCCGAGGAGGGAGCGCGCTTGCGCTGGTGCGCCACGCAATCGGAGTGACCACTGCCTGCTCGGCCTCGCGTAGAATTCTAGACGACGTATTGGTCATCACCGCCGCCTCCCTTCAGGCTTAGAACACCCTCGGTTTCGAGTTGCCGGAGGACCGCGATCATAGCTTGCTGCGCCGCTTCCACCTCACGTATTTTGACCGGCCCAAGGGCCTCCATGTCTTCGAGCAACATGGCAGCACCGCGTTGCGACATGCCCTTTAATAGATGCTGGCGCAATTCTTCGTTGGTTCCCTTAAGAGCGGTCGTGAGTTGACGGCGGTCGGCGCGCGCAAGCAGTTCCTTCACGCCGTTGGCATCGAGCGCCATCAGGTCGTCGAACACGAACATCTTTTGGCGAATGGATTCCATCAGCTCAGAGTTCTGTTCGCCAATTTGCGTGAGGATTTCGCCGCTCAATTCGCTATCCAGTTGATTGAATATTTCGGCTACTGCGCGAGGCCCGCCCGAAGGCTGGCGTTTCATCTCCCCCAGTGACTTCAGTTTCTGCCCGATGACCGCGGAAATTTTGCTTACGACGATGGGGGAGATTTTATCCAGCTTAGCGATGCGCAGAGCAATATCCGGGCGCGCCTCCGGATCCATCGAAGCCAGCACGCCCGCCGACTGCGCGGGATCGAGCTGCGACAGCACAATCGCCACGGTCTGCGGGTGCTCGCTTTTGACGAAGCGGGCCAAGAGTTGAGGTTCGACGTTTTGCAATTGCCGGGCGCTGCCTAGTTCCCCGTGCGGTCCCGGCAACTGATCCAGGAGTTTCTTGCTTCCTTCCGGACCAAAGGCGCTGGTGAGAATCCGCTTGACGTAGGCCACACCACCCGGGCCGACGCGAGCAAAGTCCGCGGTGGCATCGCGAAACTCTTCCAGGACTGATTCGGCCTGGGCCGCCGTAACAGAGGAGAGATCTGCAATGGCCCCGCTGACCTCCTGCACTTGATCTTCGCTCAATTGTTTCAGCAACCCTGCCGAAGCCTGATCGCCCAAAGCAATCAGCAGAACGGCAGCCTTTTGGGCGCCGGTGAGGTGCCCCACGCTAGGAGGAGTCGTCATTACTGGCTAGACCTGCCCCTCTTTGAGCCATCCGCGGAGCACGCCGGCGCAGATTTCAGCGTCCTTTTGAGCGGTCTCGCGGAGTTGCGTGGTGAGCGTTTCCAGGCGTGCGGGCGCGAGCGTGGGGACTCTGCCCGTTGCATGAGTGGAAGGCGCCCACGTGTCTTGCGTGGCTGTGGCGCCGCGAGATAATTCCTGCGTGTTGCCGGTGGCCGACGCTTCCGGCAGAGCTTGCGTCACTTGCACCCTGGCCACCGCCGAACTCTTCCTCATCCGCATGACCAGAAAACCGCATCCAGCCAGTAGCGCGGCCACAACGGCTCCCGAGATCGCCAGGAGTTTCGGATTGGCTTTCAGCTCATCGAGAGGAGATTTCTGCTTAGAATTCGATCCCCCCGCAGGCAGCGCACTCAGCGGCGGGTCCAAATTCAAGGTGGACTCAAAGGGCAAGGCTTCGACAAACAGGGTGTCACCGCGATCCATATTGAAACCGGCTGTGGCCGCCACTAGATCGTGAATCACCTTCATGCGCTCCGGCGACGGCGGCACCAGAACTCGCTTGGCATTAGCGCCCGTTCCTTCCCAGTGGGCTTCGTGATCGATGAGCACCGACACCGACAGGCGCTTAATCGAGCCTTGCGGGAGAACCGTCCGCTTCACGGTGCGGCTGGTTTGATAGTTCACATTTTCGGTCTTCCGCGAAGTTCCGCCTCCCGTGACGACGGGTTTCGGTGCCGCGTCCGGCAGATTTGAGGCCGTTCCCGGGATGCCCGCGATGGCGCGAGTGGGAGTGGAAGTATCTTCCGTGGTCTGTGAACTCACCATGGCGGATTTGGTGGGGTCGAAACTTTCCTCGCTCTGCTCGCCGCTGGTTAAATCGGTTTCCGCGGACACGGATGCGCGGAATCGCCCGGCGCCGACTAACGGCTCTAGCGTCGCTTCCAGTTTGGAGGTGAGATCCTGCTCTACTTTGTGGCGGTATTCGAGTGCCGCTTCCGATGAATCGCCGCCACCAGAGCTATCGACGCGCTTGGCGCGATTCAACAAATTCCCGCGCATGTCCAACACCGATACCGATTCCGGCGCCAGGCCTTCGACGGCGCTGGAAATCAGGTGCGTAATAGCAGGGATGGCGGTCTCCGGCAAAGCGGCGCCGGACCTGATTTTGATAAGTACGCTGGCTTTCGCTGGCTGCTGCGCTTCACTGAATACGGATTCCTTCGGGAACGTGATGTGAACGCGGGCTTGCTCCACCTCGGCAATTGCCATCACGGACCGTTCGAGCTCGCCTTCGACGGCGCGCCTATAGTTGATGTGTTCGGCGAAATCAGTCATGCCGAAATTGGTTTTATCGAAGATCTCAAAACCGATTCGTCCGCTCTTGGGCACGCCGGCCGCGGCTAGTTCCAGGCGCAGCTCGGCCACTTTGTCTTCCGGCACCGAAACCGTCGTCCCATTGTTAGACAAGCGGTATTCCGTGCTTCCTTCTTTCAATTTCTGAATGACCACTGCGGCGTCTTCCGGCGCGAGCGTAGTATACAGCGGCCGGAAGGTGCTTTCTTTCTCCCAGTGCACCAGGCTGTAGAGGCCGGCCGAAATGAGGACACTCGCAACCAGGATGGTCCAGCGTTGCGACGTCGACAGCATTGCTAATAGTCGTTTAAGTTGTTCCATGAACGATTTCAATCAGGTGACTTACATCGGCATTTTCATGATTTCCTGATATGCGGAAACCACTTTGTTACGAACTTGCATGAACATTTGAAACTCGAGGTCGGCGCGCTGTGTGGCGAGAATAGTGGAATGCAGGTCGCCGCCCTCGCCTGCAAGGAACTGCTCCACGCTCTTCGACGCGCTGCTGCGCGAATTTTCTACTTCTCCGATCGCGCTGCTAAAAACATCCTTAAAGGAAGCAGCTCCGCCATCGCTCGCAGCGGGTGCGGCCACATCGGTTTGTATCTGGCTAACAGCAGAAATTCCAGTGATGTTCAGCGACATAGCAGGTCTTTACTTGAACAGATCCAGAGAACGTTGAATCATATCTTTCACCGCGGCGACAGCCGAGACGTTGGCCTGATAGCCGCGCGACGCACCCAGCAGGTCGACCATATCCTCGGCCGGATTCATGCGCGGGTAGGCCACATAGCCGTCCTTGTCGGCGTCGGGATGCCCCGGCAGATAGCGTTTTTCAGGGTCGCGTTGATCCGTGACCACCTCCGAGACACGCACCCCCGAGCCTGTACCTACTTCGGATTCGAACATCGATGAGAAATCTCCGGTGGAAGGATCCGAGGTGAAAACCGCGTCTTTGCGCCGGTAGGGGCCACCCTCCGGAGTCCGCGTGGTGTCAGAGTTCGCCAGATTTT
>JALYJH010000239.1 GCA_030775415.1 Acidobacteriota bacterium
GCACTGACCGCACTTCGGCGTTCTCAAAGCTCGGCCAGCTACCGAAGCGCGCGATCAGCTCCGCCGCGCCAGGCACATCTGGAAACTTGCCCTCTGTCGTCATGCCAGAATTCTAGCCGATTCAGTTTGCGCTACGCTTAAGTCATGGGTGCCACGCGCAGTCCCGCGGTTACTGGGCTTCCCGAGCAATCCTTCCAACTGGAGCATCCCAGCTCCGAAGCCATTTGGAAGCGGGCCGTCGAAGTCTTCGGCACTGAGGACCTGGCGCGAAAGTGGCTGGGCACGCCGCTTCCCATTCTTGGCCAATCCACTCCGCAGCAATTTTCCTCCTCTGGCGAGGTTGCGAAGCAGCGTGAGATCTTGACGATCCTGGGCCGGATCGACTACGGAATTTTCAGTTAGCCAATGCGAATTTACCGGCTGCATCGCCGGCAACGCGCGGCTTCCGATTACAGCGGTTCGTTGCGTTTCGCAGGCCGCTGGAACCCGGCGGGAACGCCCATCCTTTATGCCTCCACCGCCTTGTCGCTCGCGTGTCTGGAACTCCTCGTGCACCTGAGTCCCGAACAGATCCCTTTGGACTACGTCTATACCGCCGCTGAAATTCCAGCCAACCCGTCTGCGCATGAATTTCACGGCAGCCTGCGGGACTCCGAGGTGACTCGACGCTACGGACACGCCTGGGTAACATCGCAGAATTCTCTCGCCATCTACGTTCCGTCGGTGATTATCCCCGTCGAATTTAACGTGCTGCTCAACCCGATCCACGCCGAGTTTCAAACCGTGCAGTGGGACGCCTCTAAGCCGTTTGCGTTCGATTCGCGATTGTTACGGGATTCGAGCGCGGTTCTGTAACGATCCTGGCGGCCTTCTCATAGGCCAGCACTCCAAAGAAAAGCAGCATCGACGCTGAGGAAACCACCGCCCACGGCTTGTCCGCCAGCGCGAACAAGAACGGCAGCGGGGTTGCCATCAGCGTCGCCGCGATTTTCGAAGCCGGCTGTTTGGAGTTGAAAATCGTGAGCCAAATCGGCAGCAGCAGCAGCGTGGCGTCGTAACCGTAAACGTGCGGCACGATCAGCTCCGAAGCCACAGCCGTAACCGCGAACACGCGCCACAACGGCGCCTCGCGAACCGTCCACACAAACACCATCACGATTCCCGTGATCAATAGGAATTTAAACGCAGGTGAGGTGATTCCCAAATTCGCCGCGAACCCTTCGTAGCTGATCATTAACTCGGGCGATGGCGAGAGACGCTCGATGCTTTTGTTGGTGAGAAGACTGCTATAGGTTCGGATGACGCCCCAGCCGCCCAGCGCGACGCAGGCCGCGAGTTCGGCCGCGCCGGCAAGCGCGAAGCCGGCCAGCATACGCCAGCGCCTTTGCACAAGCAAGGCCACCGGCCACAAGAGCACCAGGTGAAACTTCCACAGCAGTAAACCCAGGACCAAACCAGCCGCGAACGAACGTCCGCGTTCAGCCAGTGTGAACGCTGCGATAAATATCACCAGCAGCATCACGCAATCCTGGCCCGTGGCGATTCCCAGTGGAGCAGGCAGGAACAAGGCGGCGAAAACCAAAGCGTCCGAACCGAACCTGTGCCAGGCCCAGACCCAACTCGCCACAAGCAAGGCGCATTGCAAGACGATCCATACTGCAAACGCGGCGGTGTAGGGAAGCAGCGCCAGGGGCGCCAGAAGGGCCGCGTAAAATCCCGGCCGTACGAAAGGAACCAGAGCTGCCAAATGCGGAGCGATCTGCCGCTCGCGGGCGAATTGCACCGCCGGATCGTGTAGGGCAGCGAAATGTCCCGTCAGCGCAAGTGAGGCACCCGTATATAAGTTCAGGAAATCGTGAGCGCGCGCGCCAGCCAGCGTCCGCGAGCCGAGCATGATCCAGAACACACATAAGCCCGTTACCACGATGCCTGAACTCCAGGAAATCTTCCGCATCGTTATTCCTATCGTCTTAAAGCGTCCGCTTCTGCAGGCGAGGGCCTGCGAAGTTGCTAGCGCCGCTTGCTAAACTGAATATTCAATGACCCTCGACGAATTGGAAAGAGAATACGTTACGCTCCGCCAGCAGGCAGACGCTGTGCGGAGCTATCTTTGACGCCCCCGCGCGCAAGTCCCAGCTAGCCCAAACCGAACAACAAATCAATTCCCCCGACTTCTGGTCGAACCCTGAAAAGAGTCAGAAGATCATGCAGGATCGCAAGCGCCTGGAAGAGCAAATCGACCAGGAAACTAAGATTTCCGGCCTGGCTTCCGACCTCGACACGCTGTTCGAACTCGCCCGCGAAGGCGAAAGCGTCAACGCCGATCTGGAGCGCGAGATGCGCACCCTCACGGCGTATCTGGAGAAGCTCGAAACCAAGATGCTGCTCGCGGGCGAGAACGACGCCAAGAGCGCCATTGTCACCATCCACCCCGGCGCCGGCGGCACCGAGAGCCAGGACTGGGCCGAGATGCTGCTGCGCATGTACCTCCGTTGGTCCGAGCGCAATCGCTTCGAAACCATCGTCACCGATCGTCTCGAGGGGGAAGGCGCCGGTATCAAATCCGTCACCTTTGAAGTCAACGGCGAGAACGCTTACGGCTTGCTGCAAAGCGAGGTGGGCGTCCACCGCCTGGTGCGCATCTCGCCCTTCGATGCCAATGCCCGCCGCCATACTTCCTTCGCTTCCGTCTTCGTCTATCCCCAGATCGACGACGAAATCGTCATCGACATTCGTCCCGAAGACCTGCGCGTCGACACCTTCCGCGCGTCCGGAGCCGGCGGCCAGCACGTCAACCGCACGGACTCGGCCATTCGCATGACGCATTTATCCACCGGCATCGTCGTCCAGTGCCAGAACGAACGCAGCCAGCATAAAAATCGCGCCAGCGCCATGAAGCAGCTCCGCGCGAAACTCTATGAGCACGAACTCGCCAAAAAGCGCGTCGAGGAGCGCAAGCTCGAAGACACCAAGCTCGGTATCAACTTCGGCAGCCAGATCCGCAGCTACGTGCTGGCCCCTTACCGCATGATCAAGGATCACCGCACCAAGCTGGCCATCGGCGATGTCGACAAAGTCCTCGACGGCGATCTCGAAGCCCTGATCCACGCCTATCTGGTGCTTCTCAAAACCGGCAAAACCGCCGGCGCCGGTTCAGAAAGCGATGATCTCGATTAAGGACGCCGCCGAGCGCATTCGGGCCGGCGGATTAGTCGCCTTCCCCACCGAAACCGTATATGGCTTGGGCGCCAACGCGCTCGACGCCGCGGCCGTCGCGAAGATTTACGAATTAAAAGGCAGGCCGCCGACCAGCCCACTCATCGTACACGTGGCCTCCATCGAAATGGCGCAGGCCTTGGCCGCCGAATGGCCGCCGGAAGCCGAGCAACTCGCGCGCAAATACTGGCCGGGACCGCTGACACTCGTGCTCCCGAAAACCTCCGCCATTCCCGGCATCGTCGCCGCGGGCCTCCCCACCGTGGGGATGCGCATTCCCAACCACCCCTTGGCGCTGGCGTTGCTGCGCGAAGCCGGAGTTCCTCTCGCCGCGCCCAGCGCCAACCGCTTCACCGGCCTCTCGCCGACTACAGCCGAGCATGTCCGTGAAGCGTTCGGCGATGCCGTACCCGTGCTCGATGGCGGACACTGCCGCGTAGGTATTGAATCTACCGTTGTGTCCATCACAGCGGGGAAAGTCACGCTCCTTCGCCCCGGCATGATTGCACTCGCAAACGTGGAAATAGCCGGGACCCCGGCATTCAACGCCGCGCATCCTGCCCCCGGCATGCACCAGCGCCATTACAGCCCGCGCACGCCGCTGGTCTTATCGAACACGCCTGACCCGCGCGGCGCATACCTGTGGATCCATCAGCCCGCGAATGCCGCGCGATCCTTTCAGATGCCCTCCACGCCCGAGCTCTATGCGGCGCAGCTTTACAGCGTGCTCCACGATCTCGACCGCCAAGCCTGGCCCGTCATCTCCGTCGAGCCGCCCCCCGGCGCCGCAGAATGGGCCGCGGTGCTCGACCGCCTGCAAAGAGCCGCCGCCGATGGCTAACAGAGCGAAGCTGACTTCGCAGCGATCATTACCGCTCGATGTGTTTCAGGCGCGCGTCGATGACTTCTTCCACGCGATGAAGTTCCGAGCGCCACAGATCCTTCATCTCCTCGAAGCGCACGTCCATATGTGAACGCAGTTCCCCAATGCGAGCGTTGGTTTCGCCGATGCGAGTATTTGTATCACCCAAGCGGGCGTTGTTAATCAATATCCCAACCAGCACCAGTAGCATGGTCGGCGCCGTGCTCAAGGCGATGGTCAGGATTTGGGTATCCGTCATCTGCAACCCATCATAGCGGTTCCCGCTACTCTTCCTCGTACCAGGCCCGCCACTGCCTGCGTTTGACAGGAAACGCCCGGATCAACAGCATTCCGGCCACAAACCCACCCACATGCGCGAACCAGGCGATCCCACCCGAGTAATCGGTGGTGCCCAACGACCCCAGTCCGCTAAAGAGCTGAATCACAAACCACCACACCAGCATGGCCCATGCCGGAATCTCGATGGTCGTGATGAAAATAATGATGGGCACCAGCGTCACAATCCGCGCCCGCGGGAATTTAATCAGATACGCCCCCATCACGCCCGCGATAGCACCGCTGGCGCCAATCGTCGGTACGCGCGAATACGGGCTCGTCACCACTTGCAAAATCGCCGCCGCGAGCCCACAGCACAAATAAAAGATCAAAAAGCGCCCGCCCCCGATGAGATCCTCCACATTGCGTCCGAATACCCACAAGAACAGCATGTTCCCCAGCAAGTGCAGCCACCCGCCATGCAAAAACATCGAGGTAAACAGGGTGTGGAGGTTACCGGAGATCGCATCCGGTATCAACCCCCAGCGCTCGACAAACTGCGTCAGAGCAAACTGATCCATTGAGAATTGATACAGAAACACCAGCACGTTGACGCCAATCAGAAGGCCCGTAACGGCAGTGGCCGCGTGTACTCGTTCCGTGGATCGTAAAGGGATCATGCGGGCTCAGGGGCGCCGCTAGTTTTTGAGCGGAGGCATCTCGTAAACATAGATGAGATGCGCGTGGCGGTCATCTGTCTTCTCAGTGCGATAAGGTTTCCAGCCGGGGACGGCATAGTCGTGCGAAATCACGCGTGCTCCGGCCTTCAGAAACCGCTCGAAGCGCGGCCTCAGCTTCTCATTAAGCGGCGTCACCAGGTAAAGGAAGACCACATCCGCGCCCGTCAGGTCCGCGTTCAGCACATCGCCCTGAATCACATGCGCCTGCTCCGACAAACCTTCTTTTTCGATGTTAGCCGTCGCCTGCGCCACCAGCCGCGGCGAGATCTCCACGCCCACCGCTTTGGCTTTATACTTTTCCACTGCTTCGATCAGCACGCGCCCGTCGCCCGATCCCAAATCGTATAC
>JALYJH010000240.1:0-477 GCA_030775415.1 Acidobacteriota bacterium
CGCCCAAACAATTCACTTTCGAGCAGGGCTTCGGGGATTGCCGAACAATTCACCGCCACAAAAGGTCCCGAACGCCGATTGCTCGAATAGTGTAGAAACTGGGCCATCAAATCCTTCCCGGTTCCACTTTCGCCTTCCAATAAGACCGTGGTGGCTTCGCTGCGTGCCACGCGAACGGCGAAGGACAACACCTGCTTCATCGGCTCCGATGCCGCTACAATATGAAAGCGCCCGAATTCAATCGAGTTGCTCTTACCCTCCAGCAAGGTCTTCGTAAGAGGCGGAGGTTCGCCCGCTCCATTCGGCGCAGCTTCAAACATGATCACGACACCTCCGGGCCGGCCGTTCGCATCACGCAGCGGAGCGATGTTCCCGGAGATCGCCGTGTGCTCGCCGCGCTTCGTGACCAAGTGTCCGGAATGAATCTCTACGAGCGACCGCTGCTCGAACGCCTCCTGGGCTGGCAATTCCGTATCG
>JALYJH010000240.1:487-5439 GCA_030775415.1 Acidobacteriota bacterium
CCGTATCGGCCAACCGGAACACCTGTCGGATTGACTCGCCCAGGGCATCCTCTTTGCTCCAACCCGTCAGGGTTTCGCCCGCAGGATTCATCATTACGACCTTTTCCGATTGATCCACGGAAATGATGGCCGTCGTCAAGGCGCCCAGCACATCCGTTACATGCCGCTCGCGGTTCAGTAGGCTGCGGTCATGGCGGTGTTTGGAGAGCGCAATTTCCACGCTTGCGTGCAACTCGGACTCATGGAACGGTTTGACGATATAACCCAGCGGCCGCGATTGTTTGGCGTGCTCCAGGGTATCGCGGTCCGCATGGGCCGTAAGATACACCACCGGGATATCGAAGAGCTCCCGCAGAACGCGCGCCGTTTCCGCACCGTCCATCTCGCCCTTGATGCGGATGTCCATCAGCACCAGATCGGGTGGATTCTCATCCGCTTCGCGGATAGCTTCGGCGCCACTGGAAACTACCGCAGTAACCTGGTAGTCCAATCCCTTTAAAATCTCTGCCAGGTCTTCGGCAGTAATGCGTTCGTCTTCGACGATTAAAATTCGGTCAGCCAACTTTATATTATTCCACGCTATTCCGTAGAAATGGGAAGGCCATCCAGGAACGTTATGGAAAATAAAGTTCCCGCTCGCCCACTCGTTTTTACCTCGGCGTCAATTTGCCGCGCTAATGTGCGAACCAGCCTCAAACCTAGCGTTGGTGAGGTTTTCCAGTCCAATCCCGGCGGTAATCCAATTCCATCATCGCGCACAGTAAGATGCACTTTGCCCAGCGAGCCGCGCCGTAGCACAACGCGAATATCCCCGGTTGTGCCTCCTGGGAAAGCATATTTAAACGCATTCGATAACAATTCATTCACGATTAAGCCGCACGGGAGGGCTACGTCTCGATGGCATCGCAACGTTTCCAAACGTACTTCCGTGTGGATTCGGGAGTCCGCGCCATAGGAACGCACCAAGTGCTCCACCAGTCGGCGAACGTAATCCGCGAAATCGATTTCAGCAAGACTGGAGGACTCGTACAGAATTTGGTGCAGGATCGCCATCGCCTGAATCCGGTAACGGCTCTCTTCGAATTTCTTGCGCGTCGCGGCGTCTTTGATGGTACGCGCCTGCAGTCCTAAAAGGCTGGTAATCACCTGCAAATTATTCTTAACCCGGTGATGGACCTCTTCGATAAGGACCTCTTTTTCCCGCAGTGTCGCGCGCAAGCGTTCCTCGGTGACGGTAGGAAGAGCGACATCGTGGAGGATATAAGCCAGGAAAACACATCCATTCCACGTTATATTGAACGGCAATGATTCTCTAGCGAACTCCGTTCCATTCTTGCGCCGCCAGCGCGATTCTTTTCCTTCCTCCGCAAACAAAAGCGCGAGCGGCTGGCCTACCACCTCATCCGCCCGGTATCCAAACATAGCTTCGGCGCGACGATTGAACAGAATGATGGTCTGCCCGGCTTCCACCGCAACCACCGCGTCATGGACCAAGTCGAGGATTTTGAGCGCGGGGTTGGCCGGGTTCAAAAATTCACTATCCCACCGGGGCTGGTTCGAGTGCGGCGGAACTTGCTTGACGCGCATGTCGAGTAGGGAGGCCTCGCGACCAGCTTCAGAAGCATATCACACACGCGCCGTCGTTAGAACGCGAATAATTCCGCGATAGCGCGTACTGCAACGCGGTGCGCGTGGAGCAGCCTTGATCGGGTCCAGGGAGGGTGGACGAGATATCCCTCCACCTTACCCTCCATGGGCTACAAAAGACCCCACTTACGGTTTCTGCAGAGCGCCCTATTTGTATTGGGCAGCGGATTGCCTATCTATATAACGCTCGGGAAACGGAGAAACTATGGCTTCAGTCGCGTGTGCACTGGTGGACGGGATCGATATCGCCGCTGTGATCCCGCAGGCCGCGATTGCAAGCCCGGGGCAAAACGTGGACTTGGTACGAAGTGTTCAGCGTGGCGACGCTGCTGGAATGGCTGAATTGTATGAATATATTTCGACCGGTCTACGCCCGTATCTGGCGCGCCAGCTCCGCGCCCAGGATTTTTACGATAAGGTACACAGCATTTTTGTCGACGTGGTGATCGCCATCCAGCGCGGTCAGCTGCGCGAGCCTCACCGTCTGATGGGTTTCGCACGCACCATCGCGCGCCGCAAGGTGTCCGGTTACATTGACGACGCTGCCACTGCGCGCCGCCATCAGGTGGACATCGGCTCGGCGTTCTGGCTATCCAGTCCCCACGCCACCCCAGAAGCCGAAATGATTTCCCGCGAGCAACGGGAATTAGTTCGCCGGACCCTGTCCCATTTGACTAAGCGTGAGGGTGAAATTCTGTCACGTTTCTATATGAAGGAACAAAGCCAGCAGCAAATCTGCCTGGAAATGGGGCTCACTCACACGCAATATCGTTTGCTGAAGTGGCGCTCGAAGGCCCGCTTCGAGCAGATGAGCCGCCGCCGCCTGCGCGTTCCCTATTAGCAATCGAGACGTGCCGGTGTACTTGCATGCGCCGGGCTAAGTGACCGGGGGGAACGAAATGCCTTCCGCCGCCAACCGTGCATTCACCAGCCGGTTGAATTCCCGGCCCACCAAAGCCTGCCTGGAAGGCAGCGTTTTGATCCGCGCCCGCACCATCACTCCTCGCTCCACAAACCGGTCTGCGCCCAGCACTTCAATCGGAGCCAAAATCAACTCCTTATACGGCGCTTCCCCGGCCACCTCAGCGCCGGTTTCCCCCAGGATCCGCAATACGCGGTCAACATCGGCGCCATGTGCAAGCGTCGCTTCGAAGACGTAATAAGCGTACTCACGAGTCATATTCGAAAGGGTATTAATGAGTCCGTTGGCGATGATATTCACCGCACCGTTCTCGCTGCGCAGCACTGTGGTGCGCAAGTTGATTTCTTCCACGACGCCGGAAATCCCGTTAATCGTGACCGCGTCTCCGATGCGGATCTGATCCTCGAGCAACACCAGCAAACCTCCTAGCCAGTCCTTGATGAGAGTCTGCGCCCCCAAGCCCAGCGCCAATCCCGCTACGCCGATTCCCGCCAGCAGCGGCTGAATATTGAAGGTCAATTCGTTTAACGCCATGACCAGCGCCACCATCCAGATTGCGAGAGATGCTAGTTTCCCCAGCGCTGCCATAATCGTCGCCGCGCGTTTTTCTAGTTCGATCTCAGGGGAGTGTCCATGGCTCCTCATGGCCCGCATGGCATACGTTCGGAACCGTCGCAACAGCCTCCGCGCAAGAAACGTAAGCAGCCATGCTCCCCCGACAATCACCACCACGCGCAAGCCCCGTGCGATCCACGGGATCCAACTCTCTGCGCGCATCAGTTCCCGGGACATATCTGGCGATATCTGCATCAACATCATCATGCGATAAAATGATCCTGTGGCGGAAACTATAAAACTGGAAAACCCGTCGGTGGGCAGCTGGGTCCCGGCGGTAGTGTTGGCCTGGCTAATTCCGGGCGGTGGTCATTTTCTGTTGAAGCGCCCCGGCCGCGGGGCCATTCTGGGGGCTTCAGTCCTCTTGGTCTTCTTGCTGGGCCTTATGATGCGCGGAACTTTGTTCCAACCGCAGAGTGGCGACTTGCTGACAATGGTCATCTACTACGGCGGTTTTATCGGAGATGTGCTCTCCGGCGTCCTCTACTTCGTCACTGTCTGGCTAGGTTATGCGCAGCCCGATGCGGCCGGCCACATTCACGACTACGGCACCAAGTTCCTGGTCGCCGCTGGACTCCTCAACCTCCTGGCCATGGTAGACGTGTGGGAAATCGCCACGGGGAAAAAGGACTGACCATGCCCAAGATGAACCTCTCCCACTTTGAAGCGTCACTGCTGTTCGCCCTCTTTACTTCCGCCGTGTTAGGTGTCATTACGAAACGAACTGACCGCGAACGCCTGCGGTATGCCGTCCAATGCTTCGCCTACTTTCTGGCGGCCATTTTTGGCCTAAGTTGGCTGATGTACCTGGGGCACGGCTAAAGTCCACCAAAAACGCGCGAAACCGTCCACTTGTGCCGATAGGGACACTAGACGTGTCTATGCCGCAAAAAACATTGAAGACTAAGGTGGCCGCCGCTGCTCTGATTTTGGCGTTCACGACGGCGTGCACCTCGTCGAAACCTGCGGTTCCGGGACCCGCGCCCGCAGCCGTTGCCATCCCCGCCCGGTCCCCGGAAGTCGACTATGTAGCGGTCGTCCGCGGGAGCACCATGAGCGGTTACCCCGCCGCTACCATCGGCAAAGCCTTCGAGACCAAGTTTCGCGAGGGCCAGTGGCACAGCAGCGTCACCAGCGAAGGCGTGCGCATCGTGAACTTCACCGCCCCACTCCCGGCAACCCTCCGCCAAAGCTGCCTAGGTGCAAAGGACTGTCCACAGGACTCGAAGGTGACCTTTCGATGGACCTTCGCTGCGGACAGCAGTCTCTTTCACCTGAGCTATGTGGACCCCGAACCTTGGCCCCCCGCCTACCGCTCGACGCGCGACATGCTGCTGTTCATCTACGGCTAAGGGCTATCGCGTACGGCTGAGCGCTGTGGTGCCATTCCGCACCGCCTTCAACCGAACTTACGGCAGCAAGTTGAGCATTTTGTCGATGTCCTCGGCCTGGATATAAAAGTGCGGCGAAGCCCGTACCCATCCCGCCCGAGGAGCCGTAATAATCGAGTGCTCCCGCAACCCCGCACAAATCGCTGCACTGTCGATCCCCGGTTTCCGGAAACTGACGATCCCCGCGTTCGGGTCGCCTAGAACTTCGTAGCCTCGCGGCCGAACTCCCTCAACGATTTGCCTGGCTAATCCTAGCACGATGGGTGTGATTTTATCGATTCCGACGTCCAGCAAAAAAACAATCGCCGCCCGCAATCCATAGCATCCAATGGTGTTGAGTGTTCCACATTCATAGCGCCCGGCATCCGGTCGTAGCG
>JALYJH010000241.1 GCA_030775415.1 Acidobacteriota bacterium
GCTGAACCTATTCTTCGTGTCGAGTTGGCTACCTACAGTGATGAAGGATTCGGGATATTCGACGTCCACCGCCATTTTGGTGGGGACTAGCTTGCAAGTGGGCGGCGTGTTGGGCACGTTCGGGCTGGGTTGGCTGATCGATCGCTTTGGATTTACTCGCGTGCTGAGTACCAGCTTCGGTTTAGGGTGCATCGGCATCTGGGCGATTGGACAACCGGCTCTCTCGCTCGGCCTGCTTTTTGTGGTGGTGTTCGTCGCAGGCTGGGGGGTGATGGGCGGGCAGCCTGCTCTGAACGCGCTTGCTGCATCATACTATCCGACGTATTTGCGCTCGACGGGCGTTGGCTGGGGATTGGGAGTGGGACGTTTAGGCGCGATTGTAGGTCCGGTTGTGGGCGGAGCTTTAATCAATCTCCGATGGTCAAATCGCCAACTATTCCTGGCAGCCGCCCTGCCCGCTTTCATCTCGGGCGTGGTGATGTTCTCGCTCCGCTGGGTGGCACAGCCATCGACTTCCGCCAAGATCGCGGTTCCGCAGCCGGTGGTGGATTAGCGCGCACCTCATAAAGGAGCGAACGTAAATTGACTGAGGTTTCAGTACTCATCGCAGGTGGCGGACCCGTGGGCATGACCCTGGGGCGCATTCTCGCGCTGCATGGCGTGGATTGCATGCTGGTGGAACGCAACCTTAGCACCACGCGCCATCCGAAGATGGACATCACCAATGCTCGCAGCATGGAGATCTTCCGGCAAATCGGGCTGGAGGATGCGCTCCGCGAAGTGGCGGTTCCCGAAAGCCATCCGTTCGATGTGTCCTGGATTACAACTTTGACTGGCCATGAGCTGCATCGCTTTCGCTACCCGAGTGTCGCGGGAAGCCGCGAGCAGATTCGAGCGATCAATAATGGGGCGCAACCATGTGTTCCGGCCATGCGTGTGTCGCAAGTAGAAATTGAACCTGTATTGAAGCGCGCCATAGACGCCGATCCGCTGGTGAATGTTCGCTTCGGTGTAGCCTTCGAGGAGCTAAAACAAGATGCGGATTCTGTAACCGCCGTACTGCGCGATTCCAAGGGGGCCCTCGAGAACGTACGTTGCCGCTATCTGGTAGGCTGCGATGGCGGCGGAAGCGCGGCGCGGGAGGCTCTCAAGATTGGATTGTCGGGGGCGGCTCGCGTCATGCCGCGGTTCATGACGCACTTCCGTTCGCAAGCGCGCGAGGTCCTGCAGCCCTGGGGAATCGCATGGCATTACCAATCGGCCGCCGGCACGCTGATCGCGCAAAACGATCGGGACCTTTGGACGCTGCAATCGCGTTTTCCGGCAGATGTTGACGGGAGCACGATTGACCCCGCGGCATTGGTGGAAGCTTTCGCCGGGCGGCGGTTTGATTTTGAAGTTTTGGTAGCGAATGCCTGGTCCCCGCATCTTCTGCTGGCGGACCGCTACGCACGGGGGCGGGTGCTTTTGGCCGGAGACGCCGCGCACCAATACATACCGACGGGCGGGTATGGCATGAATACTGGCGTGGGCGATGCTTTCGATCTGGGATGGAAGCTCGCGGCGACTCTGAAAGGTTTTGGCGGACCCGGCCTGCTTCTCTCCTACGACCGGGAGCGGAGGCCGGTGGGCCTGCGCAATCTGAAGGCTTCGCAACGCCACAACGATGTTCGCGCGGCCATCGGGAAATTGTATACGCCCGCATTGGGAAGCCCAGGCCTGGAAGGTGACGCCGCACGGCGGGGGGTGGCCGACGAGATCAAGTTGCTGGGTAACGCTGAGAACGAATGTTCCGGCATTGAGCTGGGGTATTGCTATACGGGATCGCCGATTGTCTGCGATGAGCGGGATGCGAAACCGTCAGAAGATCCTTTGCAATACATTCCAACGACCATTCCTGGCGCAAGACTTCCGAGCGTTTACCTGGCGAACGGGAAGGCGCTCTATGACATGCTCGGCCCCTGGTTCACGCTGCTGACGGCGGAGCGGAGTTCGAGCGTGGAACTACTCGCTGCCGCACAGCGCCGGGGAATGCCTCTACGCGTGGTGGAGTTCAATGATCCGGAATGCGAGGGCATTTATCAGGCGCCTATGATTCTAGTGCGTCCTGACCAGCATGTGGCCTGGAGAGGAGATTCGCTGGATCGCAACGCCGCGGAGGCTGTTGTTTCACGGGCATTAGGCTGGGCAATGCATGCGGGGGGCGGGCGCTCCACATAATGCCTGTTCTGTAGTGTAATGATAGCGGCTTAATGATTCTTTACCGTGGGGGAAGGGAGCACGAAATGTCGAAGAAAATTGCTTTGGTCCTTGGATGGGTGCTTATTTGTGCCAACACAGCAGGCCTGCATGCCCAAGACGTGGAACGGAACAGCAACGTTCAAAAACACGTGGATGCCGCGGTAAAAACAGCGGGGAAGATGTGGGCGCAGGAAGCCAAGTTCTTCTGCAGCACCGAGCAGGAGATCGCGGCCATGCACATTCTGCCGTCGGCGACGCAGAACGATCCACCGGAGAGCCGGGGTGCCGAGCCCCAAAAAGTATTTGACAATTTGTACTTCGTAGGCACCAAGGAAGTAACGACGTGGGTTATCACGACGCGGGCAGGGTATATCATGATCGACTCCGGCTACGCGGGTGAGGAGGAAACCACGATGATTGCGGGAATGCTGAAACTAGGACTGGATCCCGCCAAAATCAAATATGTTCTGATTACACACGGCCACGGCGATCATTTCGGGGGAGCACTTTATTTGCAGAAACACTATGGAGCCCATGTGTACATGTCGGCGGGGGATTGGGATTATATCGAGCCCAAGCCGGGAAGCAAGAAAAAGGAGGCCAGCGGATTGGGGAGCCAACCGGCGCGCGATCTGGTTGCCGTCGATGGTGAGCCAATCTCCTTGGGAGAAGAAACTGTAACTCCGGTACTTATTCCCGGACATACGCCGGGCTCTATGGGTTTCATTTTCCCTGTGACCGACAACGGGAAACCGTTTATGGTGGGTTTATTCGGGGGGACCATTCTGAACCCTCAACAACGTTTTCCCGTGACCCTGTTTGAGCAGTACTTACAGTCGATTAAACACTTCGAGGAAACCGCGGAGAAAATGAAGGTTGACGTGGAGCTTGAAAATCATCCGATCATGGATGGGACATTCGACAAATTGGCCGCATTAAAGGACCGCAAGCCAGGACAACGCAACCCGTTTGTGGTGGGTAAAGCGGAAGTCCGGAAATTCCTCGAGGTCATGATTGAGTGCACGGAAGCTCAGATCGTTCGCCATGGAGGTACTATCTGACGCCGGCTGCGCGATCGGCAGCGCTATGGGCCCAGGCAGGAGATGAGCGGCAGCGTGCGGAGCTACCGCCCGGAGCGTTAGGTACCTATTGATTTGCCCCGACGGAACTGCCGGCAAATAATTTACGGCCGTCCTCAAAGGTGATGCTGACGGCATTCATGGTAGGAGAACCATCCTTGGCTAAAAACCCTTCCACGATGATAGTTTTGCCGACCGGCAGATCCTCTTTTTTCCATCCTCGCCGGTAGAGAGCATTGGCGCCGCCCATCTCACAAGACCAATTGACCGTCTTGCCGTCCGGCCGGACAACGTCGAGGTGAAGCCAGCCGTGCGGATTCACCAACTCAGCGCCGGTCAATTTGCCCTTGAGCTGGATGGGCTTATTGGCATCAAACTCGGCGGCGAAGGAGTGGTGAGCCAGGGCGCTGCTGGCGGCCAAAAGAGTGCCAATAGCGGCAATGAGAATATGTTTCAGCGTGCTATCGATTCGTTTTTTCATACAACCTCCACTTAATTGGTGTTTTAAATACTGAAGCGGCATCATTTTTTCACCGGCGGCTGCTCGGAGGGATCGACCATAATACCGGCGTCCTCGAGAAGCATGCCGACGCATTCATCTTCGAGCAGCTCGGGCCTTTCGCGGGCTGCCACGCGATAGAGCGGCATGCTGATTTTCCACGGGCGCGTAAAGACGTTGGGGTCTTCAATCGTCGCTTCATATTGAAGGGTATCGGCATCTACCAGGGCCAGGCGCTCGACCACGTGCAGCGCGTTGCTATGAAAGTTGCCGGAGAGATCAAACCAGCTCTTGTCGTTGAAGCTGGCTGAGTCGATCACCAGGGTTGGGCCGTCCCAGCGTCCTCGCGAGTCGCCCATCCAGAATTCGATTCCCTCGGGATGCTTACCGCCGTCCATGTGCACGATGCGCTGGCTGTGGCTGTACTCCGAAATGATGCCGATAAATTTAGAACTTTGAGCAATCTCAAACGGAAGATTGAGATACATGGCTCTGGGGACGCCCGCCATGTAGCATTTGGCCATGGGGTCAGCGAGTTCCTGCTTGGCTGCGTTCTCGCGCCGCTGCGCCAGTGCCGCGGGCTGATAGGGTATGGTGCGGCCTTCGACCACGCTCAGCCCGGCCGGCGCGAAGAGACGGGCGGACTTATGGTCGCCTAAAAGCCGGGCGGGATGATCTTCCAGATCGGCATAGGCGGTATTACGGGCCTGCCAAATCCCATTGAGATCTGGATGGCCGTCCGCCAAACTCGGCGGCGCGGCCGCGGCGAGCGGCGCCGGCAAAGGACCGAGAAGCAAACACCCCGCGCCGGCAACGGTCACAACCGTCATCAGCAGTTTCACGCGCGACTGACTCATCCGTTTGTCCTCACGTTTTAACATTGATATTCTTTTCCCCTTGGGCATCTATTTCCCAGCGCGAGCGCGCGCTCTCTCGTCGGCCTCGCGCTTGAGCCGCGCGAAATCAAAGGAGCGATAGACGCCGTTGGCGCTGAACTCCCGGTTGTCTTCGGCGCAGGCGGACTCGAGGAGCTCATAATTGGGATCGGCATTTCGCCGGAAGGCGCCGTTGAGGGTCCAGGGACGGGTATAGACCTTGGGATCGGTTATGGTGGCTTCCCAATACATCAATTTGTCGCCAACCCGCGTGTAGCGCTCGACGATGCGCGCAGCGTCGCTGAGCGGAACAAACTGCATATCGACGTATTCCTTGCCATTCTGCTGAGTGGTCTCTACCACCAGGGTCTCGCCCTCCCAATGGCCGCGCGAGCTTCCGGCCCACAAACCGCCTACATTGGCGTCGAGGGGCGGCTGGCCGTTCATTTTAATAAAGCGGTATTGGTGGTGGAATTCATAAAAGATAACGAATTGATCTTTGGTGCGAATCCATTGGCTCTGCGAGTAGAGTTCCGTGCGCGGATAACCCGAAAGGCAAGCGGAGACCAAGGTGTCAAGGGGAGCGTTCTCGCCTTTCATGCGCCATTCGCGGTCTTCCTTCGCCCAGGGCTGATAGGGAATGGTGCCATCGGCGGGGTCAATCACCATGCTGCGTCCGGCGTTCCACAGAGGATTGGGCGGCTGGGCC
>JALYJH010000242.1 GCA_030775415.1 Acidobacteriota bacterium
TGGCAGCGTTCTGTCTGAATTTTTTTCGCGATCCGGATCGTGAAATCCCAGTGGGGCCGTACGCGGTCTCGCCGGCGGACGGGCGAGTGATGGCCGTGAAAGAGACCGATGCGGGCGGACATCGCATCAGTATTTTTCTCAACGTGTTCGATGTACATGTGAACCGTGCGCCCATCGGGGGGAAGGTTGCGTGCGTGACTTATAAGAAGGGTCAATTTCTGGTCGCGAGTAAGGAAGACGCCAGCGCAGCCAACGAACAGAACGTCATTACGGTAGATGGCGTGATCGCAGGGCAGCCAACGCGCGTGGTTTTTAAACAGATCGCGGGTCTCATTGCGCGAAGATTGCTGTGCTACGTCAAAGCGGGCAGCGTGGTAGAGGCGGGCGAGCGCATCGGGCTGATGAAATTCGGCTCGCGGATGGACGTAATTCTGGGGCCGGAGTGGGAAGTGATGGTGAAAGCCGGGCAGCGCGTGACCGGCGGATCGGGCATCTTGGCCCGCTTTAAAGGAGCCGCATGATCAAGCAGAGCTGGCGCGACCGACTGATCGATCCGCGCTCGCCGGATCGCCGCCCGCGGCGCGCCGCCTACGCCTTGCCGACAATGTTCACGGCAGGCAATGTGTTTCTAGGCTTTTATGCGCTGATCGAAAGCTTTCAGGCTTCGATGGCGATGATTAACGATGCGGCCGCCGCGCCGCACCATTTTCAAAACGCAGCCGTGGCCATTGGCTGGTCGGTGTTCCTCGACGGCTTGGACGGACGTATCGCGCGTCTGACCAATACCGTGAGTGACTTCGGGCGCGAGATGGATTCGCTGGCGGATTCCATGAGTTTCGGCATCGCACCGGCGGTACTCGCGTTTTCCTGGGGGGTGCAGTTCGTTGACCCGTCAGTCGACGCGAGAATTCTCGAATACCTGCACAGCGCGGGCTACTTCTTGGCATTCTTGTTTTTGCTATGCGGGGCGGCGCGCCTGGCGCGCTTCAACATTCAGAAGAATCCCGTTCCCAAAAATCCCGGCCGCCCGGACCGGAAATATTTTGTCGGGCTGCCGATTCCCGCTGCTGCCGCGGCTGTGGCGGCAGTGATCTACGCGGCGGGAAGCGAACCGGTCCACAACTGGATCGTTTCGACATTGTGGCTGGCGTTGCTGGGTTTGCTGTCGTTCCTGATGGTGAGCACTTGGCGTTATCCGAGTTTCAAGGATTTAAGTCTCACGCACCCGCGATCGCCGCTCACGATCGTTTTCATGGGCGTGCTCATTTTTCTGGTTTGGAATTTCTCGAAACCAGTGCTGCTGGTGCTGGCAGTCAGTTATGTCGGAGTTGGTATAGCGATTCGTATAGGCGGCAGCATTCGGCGGCGCTTACGCCCACACCCGCAGCCTCCACGAGAACCGGAGCATCAAGTTGGTTGAGAAAACAACGCGTTCGCGAGTGGCGCTGGTGGGCGGCGATTCGCTGCTGGCCAAAGAAGTGCGTGAATTGCTCGAAGCAGCCAAACCCTCGCCGCATATCGAATTGATTTCGGCGGCGGCCGAGAATGCCACCATGCTGGGCGTGGACGATGAGGAAGTTCTGGCACTGGTCCCGCTCACGGCGCAAAGCCTGGCGGGATCAAAGGTCGCGTTTCTGGCGGGATCGGAGGCATCCAGCCGGCGCGCCCTCAAGCTTAATCCCGCCGACGGACCGGTGCTGATCGATATGACGGGCGCCCTTGAAGAACAGCCGCACGCACGCTTGCGGGCTCCTTCAGCCGAGCCTACGCGTTCCCTGCCCGAGCCCGGTTTAATTCCGGTGATCGCGCACCCGGCGGCCATCGCCTGCGCAACGCTGTTGGCGGGACTGGCCAAGATCCGCAGCGTGCGCAGGTCTATCATCCACGTGTTCGAGCCCGCGAGCGAGCGCGGCAAAAAGGGGCTGGATGAACTGCGTCAGCAGACCGTGGGTGTGCTCTCGTTCAAAAAATTGAAGACTGACGTATTTGACGCACAGTTGGGGTTTAATCTATTGGCCCGCTACGGTGAAGAGGCGGAGCTGCCTCTTGAGGGTGTGGAAGAGCGCATCTTGCGCCATGTGGCGTCTCTGCTGGCTCTTTATCCGGCGATCCCCATGCCTTCGCTACGCCTTATTCAGGCACCGGTGTTCCACGGCCACAGCTTTTCGGTATGGGTGGAATTTGAAGAGAATCCCGGGGCGGCGGCGCTGGCAGCGGGGCTGGCCGCGGCGGGATTCGACGTACGGGTGGATGATCCACCCACGAATGTCAGCATCGCCGGAATCAGCGGACTGAGCGTCGGCGCGATTGCGGTGGATCCAAACCACGCGCGGGCGTGCTGGATATGGATGGTGTCTGACAATTTGCGGCTCTCGGCGGAAAATGCTCTGGCGGTTGCGAAAGGATTTTTACGATGAGGTTCGTTTTGGCGTGCGCGATCCTATTCGCTTCCGCCTGTGGATACCGCACCGCCGGGCATGCCGATCTGGTTCCAAAAACCATCCATACCATTGCGATTCCGGCCTTCGGTAACGCGACCACGCGCTATAAACTTACAGATCAGTTGCCGCAGGCGATCGCGCGTGAATTCATTGCACGCACGCGCTACCGAATTGTTTCCGATCCTGACACCGCGGATGCCGTTCTCAGCGGCAGCGTTCTGACTTATACTTCGTTTCCCACTGTATTCGACCCCAAAACCACCCGCGCAAGCGCCGTCGAGGTGCATGTCACCATGCGCCTGGATTTAGTGGAACGCGCCACCGGCAAGAAGCTTTACTCACGGCCGAATTTCGAGATGCGCGAGCGCTATCAGATTTCCATCGATCCGGCAGCTTTTTTCGAAGAGAGCGATGCGGCCTTGGCGCGCGCCAGTGAGCAGACGGCGCAACAAGTGGTGTCAGCGATCTTGAATAATTTCTAGCCCCCGTCCCATGACGCCAGAACAATTTCTAGCTAGTCTCGAAAAGAACGGACCATCTCCGGTTTACCTGTTCCTAGGGCCTGAGCCGTATCAGCGTGAACGTTGCCGGCGGGCGCTCTTGAACGCAGTGCTCGGCACATCGCCAGAGGAACGGGATGGCGGACTGACAAGGCTCGATCTGAGCGAGGTACCGCTCGCGGCAGCGCTCGATGACGCTCGCGCGCTCTCATTATTCGCATCGCAGCGCGTGATTTGGATCGGCAGCGCCGAGGGCGTTTTGCCCCGTGGGCGTGCAGCCGCTGCGGAATCCGGCGAAAGTGTAGACGCGGGAGATGGGGATCAACTCTCGGCCTATCTGCGTGAGCCTACGCCGGGAACCGTGGTGGTGCTGGAATCGAGCCGCTACGGTTTCGAAGGCGAGGATAAGGCGCGGTTGGAGAGAGTCCAGAAATACTTTGCGGGGATACCGGCGCAGGTGGAGTTTCGTCCTTTTTCGCCCGAGGCGGCGCGCTCACTGGCGCAGACTCTGGCCAAGCAGGCGGGATTGCAGTTGGGATTGGCGGAGTTGGCGCTCCTGCTGGAAGCCACCGGCGGCGATGCTTCCCGGATAGCAGTGGAGATTGAGAAACTCCATTTGTTCACGGGCGGAACTCGCAAAGTCACCGCCGCCGATATCGCGGCGCTAGTGCCGGATGCGCAGGCCAGCACTATCTTTGCGTTAGTCGCGGCATTGGGGAGGGGCGATCGCACTCGCGCTCTTGAGACTCTGGACACCTTGGCGCGCGAAGGCGAGTACATGCCCCTGGCGTTGACCTTTTTGGCCACTCAGTTCCGCACGGCGCTAGTGGCGCGCGAGGCTGGCTTGCGTAACGTCAGCCAGATTCAAGCGCATTTCAGCAAACTGGGGGCGCGCATGTGGCCCGAACGTGCGCGTCAGATCGAGCAAACGGTGGGGTCGTTTTCGCAAGGGAAACTGGAACGAGCGGTGGGGAAACTATTTGAAGCGGACCGCGCGCTTCGTGACGCGCGGCCCGACGACCGGATCGTGATGGAAGAGTTGATTCTAGCTCTGACCGCGCGCTAATTCGCCTTCAGCTCCGCGTATACTTGACCAACGAAGCGATCTTCATACAATGGGGGCTCGCCTTTTATGCGGGACGTGAACTCAGACGCCGGCTTCGCCGCGATCACTTCATCCTGGCTCTTGCCCTGCTTGACGAGATCCGCCACTTTTTTGTGAACCGCGATGACTATATCGCGATGCGCCATCACAGCATTGCGGTCGACCATGGCGCCGTGGCCCGGAACAATGCGCGTGTTCGGTCCTGAGAGAGCGATTACTCGCGACAAGCCGTCTTCGAGTCCGCGCAGCGAGCCGCCGTTGGCACGGTCGATATTGGGGAACTGTATCGAGCGGTAAAAGTCGCCAGTCATGATGATGTCATCGTTCACAAACTGGGCAATTGTGTCGCCGTCAGTGTGGGCGCGCGGAATCGCGTAAATGTGCACTTCTTCGCCGTCCATATTGAAGGTTAGAGTACCGGTGTAGGTGAGTATCGGCAGTCCCGCGGCTGGCATGGGCGTTCCCGGCTGGCCATTGGGACCAGGATTCGGATGCGCCAGGCGATTGCGTAACTCGGGCCGCGAGATGATAGTCACGCCCATCTTGGCGAAGTTCTCGTTGCCGCCGGTATGATCGCCATGCACGTGCGTGTTGATCATGAACTTGATCGGCGCGCCGCCGGAAATCTCTTTGATCTTGGCCGCGATTTTGCCGCTCAGCGGCGCGAACTGGCTATCGACCATGAACACGCCGTCGGGACCGGTGAGCACGCCAATGGTTCCCCCCTGCCCCTCGAGCGCGTAGAAGTTGTCGGCCAGCTTGGTGGCCTTGATCTCCACCTTAGAAAAATCCGGTTGTGCCTGGGCTTGCGCGAATACGGCCATGGCGGCCAGCCCAGCCACCGAGCAACACTTACGTGGTATTGTCATGTGAATTTCTCCATCGTGCAGGTATCATAACAGTTCATGCCCCTGCGGATACAGGCATCCCCCGCAAAGCCTACGCCGCTAACTCCAGCGCTGGTTCTGACATTCGCGGCCGGCTGCGGCTTGGCGGTGGGCAACATTTATTATGCGCAGCCGCTCACGCGCGTCATTGGCCAGGAATTTCACGTGGGCGACGCGCAGTCCGGTACCATCGTGACGCTGACGCAACTGGGCTACGTGTGCGGACTCTTCCTGCTGGCTCCTCTGGGCGATTTGCTGGAAAACCGGCGCACCATCACGGTCATCTTTTCGGGCGCGGTGATCTCGGCGCTGGCGATGGTGTCGGTGAAGTCTTTTTCGGCGCTCCTTGCCGCTGCTTTTGCACTGGGATTCAGTAGCGTGATCGCGCAAATGCTGGTGCCGTTCGCGGCTCACCTGGCGCCGCCCGAGAAGCGCGG
The DNA here is from genome assembly GCA_030775415.1 of Acidobacteriota bacterium. Lineage (GTDB taxonomy): Bacteria > Acidobacteriota > Terriglobia > Bryobacterales > Bryobacteraceae > Palsa-187. The sequence goes on from JALYJH010000242.1 coordinate 5,371, forward strand.
ACAGATCGTCGGCAAAGTGATGA
>JALYJH010000243.1 GCA_030775415.1 Acidobacteriota bacterium
CGATGGTACAGCGTGACGGCCCACCAGCCCGCCGCGGACACCGAGGGCGCGCCAATACGCGGATGACTACGTCTGAACCAGGTAATCCTTAAAGTAACTCGTGCTGTCCGTCTTCCACCACAGGCCGATCTTGCCGGAAATAGGCTCTGACCAGTCGTAATCGAGCGCCGGATTGCCATCGATGTACGTCTTGGTGTTGGCGCCCTTCACTTCCAGCTTCAGCTCGTGCCACTGATCGCGCGCAAGATGCCATGGCTCGCGTCCCGGGCCGTTGGTTGCTACGCTCAGTTCGTCCAGCGGCCAAAACGAATTGTGTCAATAGTGCCATCATGCAAAGACTCAGCTTTTGCCGCCGCATCCAATCCGGTAATGCCTGTGTTTCGTGGGAAGCGACTAGCACCCATTAAAATCGAAGGCTCGACATCGTTGACTACCTTGCCAACATATTGCACGTTATCAGGACATACCTCGGCCTGCTCGGCTGTGACCCTCTTTTTAAATCCGGCAGATTTGGCATAGCAAGCGTAGTACTGCGTGGCGCTCTCGATCGATTGTTTGTGCGCGCCGCGATAGCTATAGGCATCGAAGCCAGCCGATTTCAGGATGTCTGCCGCCGCAAAAATATGTTCCAAGGTGCCCATGGAGTAGCCTATCCCTTGCAAGGGATTCAGATTTCTGAAGCGATCATCGATTTCACCGGGAGCAACCGTAGTTGTCTGGAAGAACGGATTGCTTGTCAATCCGTTAGGACCGCTATTAGGAAAACATTCATTAGGCCGCTCCGACTCACCATAAATTGCTTTATTGAAGTAAGTTATCCATGGCAATTCGACAGCTATCGATGAATTACCACCGTCCAAAGCGGCGAGGAACTTCCTTTTGTCATCCAGCAACCGTGCCGTCGCTAGAAGTCCGGTCAACTGACTTGCAACGTGATTGCTGTAGCGATCACAGGGCATCTTAATCAATTCGAAGCGATAGTTCAGTCCATTGCGAATCAGTTCATACATGGCGCTATGAAATGTGTTGAGGTGCTTTTCTTCCTCAGGATTTAATACTCCCAACGACTGCAGCAGATCTTGAGCATGAACCGAGTAGAACACTCCCCTCGATATCTGAAGACCCACTGCCGACTGACTGGCGGGGGTTACCGCTCCGCTTTGCTCACAGAATTGGGCGGTGGATTGTAAGTAACTTCCGTTCCGAGCACGGAAACCGCGATTTGCCCAGGCCATGAGAATTCGCTTTGCGAGTGCGGCAGATTGACCAACGGTTGGCGATCCTTCGGGGACGATAGCTCCTGCTTTCACCAGAGCAGCATAGAGAGCCAATCTTGAAGCAACGAGGGCCGCACCGGCGGGGGGCCTAGCGTTCGTTTGTATCCCCAATTCGGATCGTATCCGATCTTCAGAACGAACGTCGCTCGCATAACCACGCGTTTCTTCAATCGAAAAACTATGCAGATAGATGTCAATATCGCAGCCGGAATAAGCCGCATCCCATTCGATATTGGCAGCAACATCGGACTTAACCATGTTGACGAGCCGGGAAAACTTTTGCGCTGAGAATGTATTCCGTGAGTTTATTCTCGTGACGAAATCATTCAAGTCAGCTTGCGTCATAAACACACGCGGATGCTGGGTAGAGCTGGTATACGTGCCGGGAACAATACTTGGCGCTTCCGACCAGGCAGATAGTGGAGTACCAGGCGCGGTCAAGAGACACCCGACAATGGCACGACAGAGAAGTTTTCTCATAGGTACCCCCAGGTTGTTAAAGATAAATTATTCATGCTGCCGCTCCCTGTGTGGCTTTCCAGGTATCGATAGGAATCCGTGCGTTCATATCCAACCTGAAGATTCCATAGGGATTGACGTGGCCGTAAGTCAGGGGTGTCAGGGCGCGTAAGTCTTCTTTTTTGAGGCGGACCGCCCAGGGGCGCTCGGCCAGGATGCGTTGAATCATCAGCGTGTTGACGTATACCATGCATATCTGCAGGAGGTGCAGCGCAAGCATGCTGAGTTCGCGGTCTTTCTGGCGGTTGCTTGCCATTTCACTGCCCTTGCCGAAGAAGATGAACGCGTTGGCGCTGTTCCAGTTTTCAACGACATTCAGCCCTTCCTCGATTTCCCGGCGAAGCTCAATGAATTGCAGATAGCGGCACAGGAAGATGGTCTTGAGAGCCTTGCCCAATTCGGCCAGGGCTTTGTACGTGGGATGCTGGATATTGTTGCGGGTGAAGCGGCGGAGAATCGCTTCCGTGTCGGCGGTACCGAGCCTCAGCGCCGTGGCGTATTTGACCATCTGGTCGTACTGCTGCCGGATAAGCTCCCAGTTTATGGCGCGGGTAAGAACGGGCTGGAGATTCGAGTAGGCTTCGGCATCGCCGGTTTCCGGGCGGTATAGCTTCTGTTTGCCAATCGCCTTAAAGCGAGGCAAAAGCTCGAAGCTGAGCAACCGGCAGAAGGCGAACCCGACCTCGCTCTGGCCGTGGCTGTCCACATACTGCCGATCCACGGACATCTCGCTGCAGTGGCGCAGCACGCCCTCAATCATCGCGGCGACCTCGGACGATGAACAGGTCTTAAGCTGCGAATAGATGCAGGTCGATTTCCGATCCACGTGCCAGTAGATCATCACGCCGCGTCCGCCATAGCGCACATGCCATTCAGTCATCAGGTTCTGATCCCATGCCCCCAATTTCTTGGAGTCGGAGGCGCAGGCCGTTGTCCCTTCGCCCCAGATGTGCGGCTGCCGGGCACGCATGATTGCACTGACCACCTGGCTTATCGCGTAGCGCAGGTGCTCCTTGCTCAAAAAGCGCCTGCGGACGTAGAGTAGATCTTTGTAGGTGACGCAATGCTCACTGGCGATCATGCGTTTAATGCCGGTATTGGTTCCCATGCCGTACAGGCACAGCAGAAGCCGGTGCTGAAGCGTGACCGGATCGAGTTTCTCCCACGCCGTGGCGCTGCGGAAGACATCGGCGAAGCCTGTCCGCAGCGCGGTTTCCTTCAGCATGTCAAGCAGACCCGTCATTCCCCATCGCTCCGCCATTTCGTATTTGAGGGCGAGGATGTTTTCTGGTTCCGCTTGCGGCTCCAGCTTGGCCACTTTGATATGGCCGCCGCCTCCCGTGATGATTCTGACGTGTGGGTTTTTCAGGATGGAGCGATCAAGGGCGGACAGAGCATCTTTCATCTCCTTCTGAATCCCCGTGATGAAGGTTCCCGCATCGCTAGGCAGTTTCAGCGCCTCATAATAGGCGCTTCTCTGCTCGTCAAAATCCGCGGGCAGATCCTCGTCAGGATTGCGATAGCGGTCTGCGCCCACCACCCAGATTTCCTTGCACCGCAGTTGTGCCCGGAGCGCCTGCAGGACGCAGACTTCATAAGAGATGCGAATTGACGCGCTCATTTCCTGATTTATCGCTTTCCATAACGGCATGTTGCCAGTGCGCCCGCACCACACCATCCAGAGGCACGCCTTCATGCAACGGATAAGTGGATGCTTTACTGTTGGCGTACTTCCTGAGGATGTCGATGGCCTGCAGCACGGGCCTGTGCTTCTCATTATTCGACCGAAATTCAAGGACGCCCAGCAATTTCGGTAGCATCCTGCGGTAATAAGAACGGTAGGAATGACAGATGACGGTCTGAACGTGATTGCGGTAGGACTTGCCGGTGGCTTTCCATTCCGCCACCAGATTACGCAGGGTATCCTCGCCCGCGACCGGGAATACCACGTCCTTGACGACGCCATCCGGCTGCGAAAGCGAGGCATCCGCCATCTGAAACAACAGGCTGTTCTTGCCGGTCACGCGCTTCAGATCATCCAGAAATTCCTTCTGCACCCGGCGCTCGGCCTTGCTGGCGATGCGATGAACCGTGGCGAGCAGCAGATCCACCAGCGTGTCCGTAAGCTCGCGCTGACGTAGGAAGACAAAAGCGGCAAGCAGGGTCAGGCGCAAAGGCCTCGCATGACGGCGTAATTCAAAGGGAGACTCCACGGCGACTCGCGGGCGGTAGCTCTCGACAATCTTCGGCGAGAGAGCCTGGAACAGGTCGGCAGGGATATTCAGGGATCGCAAGAAGGAAAGTTTATCGATTTGTTCAAGAAGATTATCCAGGCTCGCCGCGCCCGCGTCGGCGAGTAGCCCGGCAAGCATCGTGCGCCGCAGTTCCTCTTGCGGCGATTCTTCTCCATCCCCGGAAGCATCAGGCAGCATCCGCGTCGGAGACGTTGACCATATGCAATGCAAAATCTTTATCAACCGGGGCAAGGGCAGCAAAGACCGCTACATCCTTTTCCCCGAAAGCTTCCGGCTCGTGCTGCGCAGCTATCTGGAAGCGAATCCCGATAATCGATATTTATTCGAGTCGCAGCGCTGCCTGCCGTTCACGCCGCGACGTATACAGCAAATTGTGCAGCAGTACCGCAACAAAGCGGGAATCGCGCAAAACATTCATCCTCACCTCTTCCGGCACCAGATGCTTACCTACCTGACGGAAAAGGGGCTGTCGGACGCTCAGATACAGTTGATCTCAGGTCACCAGAGCAAGAAAAGCCTTGAAATATATCAGCATCTCTCCCTCGATGCCGTCGAAGGCGCTTACCAGGAAGCCGTCCAGGCAATAGCCATCTGAATACTACTTTGCCCCTAGTAGCAAAAATGTTGGGTTTACCCCTACATGGACGAACGTCGCGAATGCTTGCAAGCGAAGATGGACGAAGTGGCGGCCAAGGCTCGCAAGAACGAGCTCGCCGATGTGTCACTCGCGGATGATGTCTTGCGGATCTCGCCGCTCAAGAAGGCGACGCCGCCATCCGCGGTCGCCTTTGCCGAGAAGGCCTATTCGCTGATCCCCCACGTCAAGATCACCGAAGTGTTGGGCGAAGTGGACGGCTGGACGCGACTCGCCGAGCGCTTCGTCCACATGCGGACCCTGGCGCCCCCGAAACATCGGCAAGCTCTACTCACGGCCGTACTTGCCGACGGCATCAATCTCGGTCTCATGCGCATGGCCGAGGCCTGCCGGACGACACCCTGGCGGCAGTTGACCTGGACGGCCGACTGGCACATCCGCGACGAGTGCTACGCCCAGGCGCTCGCCGGCCTGATCGATGCGCAGCACCGGCAGCCGCTCGCTTTGCATTGGGGTCGCGGCACAACCTCTTCCTCGGACGCGCAATTCTTTCGTGCCGGCGGTCAGGGCGAAGTCCGCGGTCGCAACAACCTGACGAGCACTACACCGACACTGGCGGTTTCTCAGACCATGACGAATCGCTGAATCCTGACCAGTTTAGGCC
>JALYJH010000244.1:0-4306 GCA_030775415.1 Acidobacteriota bacterium
GAACTCCTCGAAACTTTCATTTCTTATAAACGCAAAAATGAAGCCGACGCCGTGCGCCTGCGTCCCCATCCCTACGAATTCGCATTGTATTATGACATTTAAAAATAGGGACGGAGCCTGATTTTGCTCGCGGGCCGCCCACTAATGAGGCTCAATTCCAGGCTATTCCCATGACCGGTTCCATTGTGCAAATTAGTGTCTCGGACGGCGGCGTCCCCAAACACGCCATTCCCGTCGGAATTCTCACTCCTCTCGGACTCGAAACTGACCAGCAGGCCCATCCCGCCATCCACGGCGGTCCTCAACAAGCCCTTCTACTCATCACCGCCGAAGGCATCGCAGAGCTGGCACTTCAGGGGTTCCCGCTCACCCACGGCTCCCTCGGCGAGAACCTGACCACCAGCGGCATAGCACGTCGCGAATGGCGCATTGGGCAACGCTGGGAAGTCGGCCCAGAAGTCCTGATCGAAATCACCAAACGCCGCGCCCCTTGTCAAACCCTCAACGTCTACGGTCCGGGTATTCAAGCGGCAATTTACGATGGGCTCGCAGCCGCCGGAAACCCATCGTCGCCCAAGTGGGGCCTGAGCGGTTTCTACGCCTCCGTGATCCGGCCCGGTATCATCCACCCCGGCGACGAAATCGCGCTCGCCCCATAAATGGAGCGCCTCCGACAGCTTGTGTACCATGATCGCGCGCGCGCCAGCCGCGAAATGGGCGCGTTGTCGCGCGAACTGCCTCCTGCCACCGCGAATCGCCTGGATCTCTTGCTAAGCACTTCGCCCGCTCCAGAGCAAGGCTTGCAATATTTCGCCCGCCTGCATGAGCGGCACCCCAGTTGGTTTCAGCGCCTGACGCGCTCGACTGCAGGCTTGCGCTACCTGATCGCGGTATTCAGCAATAGCCACTTCTTATCCGAAGAGATTCTGCGCCACCCCGAGTGGGCCGATCAACTCCTCGAATCCGATGATCTACAGGCGCTTCTCACCGCCGAACGAATGCGCGAAATGCTGCAAGCCGCGTTGCCTGCCGGGCTGCCGCCGCCCGTCGAATTCGCCCGCTTCCGCCGCCGCCAATTGCTGCGCATTTTGATTCGAGACATGCTGGGCCTGGGCACGTTGCCTGAAATCACCGGCGAGCTCAGCGCTCTCGCCGACGCGATCGTCGAAACCGCTTACGACCGGATTCGCCAGCAGTTAGCCGCCCAATACGGAATCCCGCAGATCCGGACCGGCGAAGAATCGCAGTTCTCGGTCATCGCCCTAGGCAAAATGGGCGGCAACGAGCTGAACTATAGTTCCGACATTGATCTGATGTTCGTATACCAGGCGAACGGCGAAACGAGCGGCGGCCCCGCCGGGAAGATACCCAACCGCGAATTTTTCGTGCGCGCCGCCAATCAACTTACCTCGCTGCTTTCGACCTACACCGCTGAGGGCATGTGCTATCGCGTGGATCTCCGTCTGCGCCCCGACGGTAGCCAAGGCGAGGTCTGCATCTCACTAGAAGCGGCGCGCCAATATTACGCCAAGCGCGCACGCGATTGGGAACTGCAGATGATGATCAAGGCCCGTGTAGCCGCCGGCGGAGTGGCAACGGGGAGCGCTTTGCTGGACTTTGTGGCGGCCCGGACTTATTCGACCACCCTCGACTTCTCGGCGATCGAAGAGCTCTCGGCAACCCGCGAGCGCTTGAATGAAAAATTGTCGGCGCGCTATCGCCGTCAGAAAAAACTCCAGTACGCCAACGCCATCAACGTCAAGCTGGCGCGCGGCGGCATTCGCGATATTGAATTTCTAGTGCAGTGCCTGCAGCGCCTGCACGGCGGCAGCGATCCATGGGTGCGCCATGGGGGCACCATGCTGGCCCTCGCGCGATTGCAGGATAAAGGCCACCTTTCGGGCGCCGAATACGGACGCCTGGCGTCCGCCTATCAATTTCTCCGCCAACTGGAACACCGCTTGCAAATTACCGACGATCGCCAGACCCACACCCTCCCCGTGCAGCCGGATGCCCTTGAATTGCTCGGGCGCCGTATGCCCGCCGGCGGTGGCTCGGCTGACTGGCTCCTGGATCAAACTGGACTTCACCTGCAACAAGTGTGCGAGATTTACGATCGCGTTATCTATGCCAGCGCCACGCCGGCGGAGGCGGGCGGGGCAGGCAGCAACATCGTGCGCGCGCTCGAGCAGCGTGCGCCGAACCTCGCCACAGCCCTCGCCGAGGCGGAGTTGCACCGCGGCTTTAAATCTTTTGAGCATTTTCTAGAGCGTCTCTCCGCGGACCCCGCGCGCCTGGACCTTTTGAATGCTGATCCGCGACTGCGTAGTCAAGTCCTCGACCTGTTTGAGCACAGCCCCTATTTCTCGGAAGAACTCATTCGCACTCCTGAGTTGCTCGACGAAATCGCCACCACTCCACCCAGCGCAGCCCCGCCCCCGGCCAGCGCCAGCGAATTACGTCGCTGGTATCGCCGCGAGATGGTGCGCATCCAAGCCTCTAGCGCGTGCCTCTCCGAACCCATCTTCGACACGCTCGTGCGGACTTCGGAATTGGCGGACGCCTTGATCGCGCGGGTCTACGACATCGCCGTCGCCGAAGCACGCGCCTCATTCGGTGATTTAGCGAGTCACCGCTCCAATGAAATGTGGGTGATCGCATTAGGCCGCCTGGGTATGCGCGAATTCGATCTCGGCTCGGACGCCGATCTGGTGTTCGTGCTGGCCGACTCCGACGCCAGCGGTCTGGAATTCTGGACCCAGGTCGCCGAACGCATCGTAAACCTCATCACCGCATACACCGGCGGCGGCGTGCTCTTCGCAGTCGACACACGGCTGCGCCCCAACGGCGGCGACGGCCCGCTGGTTTCGACCGAGTCCTCCTTCAAAGAATATTTCGCGCGCGCGGCCGAGGCCTGGGAGGGTATCGCATACATGAAGTCCCGCACCGTGGCCGGGGACGCGAAGCGCGCCGAGCGTTTTTTGCATGAATTGCAGGAAATTGACTGGCTGCGCTACGGCCAGAGCGGACGTTCGCGCAGCGATCTGCGCCAGATGCGTATGCGGCTCGAAAAGGAACAGGGGGCGGCGCATCCGCTCAAAGCCGGCCGCGGCGGCTACTACGACATCGACTTCATGCTGATGTATTTGCGCCTGAAGAGCGCCGGCGTTTATTACAAGGTGCTAAACACCCCGGAGCGTATCGAGGTGCTCGAAAACATGGGCCACCTCGACCGCGCCGGTGCCGCATTTCTGAATCAGGCGGCTACCTTTTATCGCTCACTCGACCACGCCATTCGTATTCTCACCGGGCACGCCGAAGCCAAGCTGCCGTCGGAAACACAAGTAGAAGCGCTCAACGCGCTACTCGTCCGCTGGACTCCTCTTCCACTTAGCTCCTTGGAGGATATCCGCTCGCGCACGCGCAATGCGTTTGAGAAATTGTTCGGCTAGCTACTCAGCTTCTTTGCTACCTTCGCGAGGGCGCTCACCCCAGGCGCTTTGATCGGCAACCGACTTCATAGCGCATTTTTATTTCAGTTTGATCGCGACCTTGGCGATCCCAGCGTTGGAGCACACTTCATCCTTATCGCCGCCTGGTGCGCCGCTTACTCCTACCGCTCCAATGACATCATTACCAACTTTAATCGGGACCCCGCCAGGCGTGCCCACCGTATCGGTAATCAGCGGCGCCGGAAGAGCAGCAGCCCAGGCCTTCCCCATCTCACCCGAGGTTCGTTTGAACGTGAGAGCGCTATAAGCTTTTTTGCGACTGAAATCCATGGTGTGCGGGCCCGCCCCATCATCATGCATCTGGACCTTCACCATACCGGACGCGTCGACGATGGTGACCCTGACGCGAAAGCCGTCAGCGCGGCATTGATCCAGCGCACCATGGGCAATCGCCAGCGCTACGTCCAGCGACAGGGTCTTCTGAGTGTTCAGTTCTTAGGCAAAAAAACAGCAGGCGAACACAGCACCGCGGCAGCCGCCAGTAAAGTCATTTTAGAGAAACGCATAAGCTAGAAGATATCATTAATCTTCAATCTTCGTTGCGAAACGTTGTGATCCGTTTTCTGATCTTGGGCGCGTCGAAGGAGTAATCGCCCCTATTCCTTGCGGGTCTCAGTCATGGTCTGGATGGAACTGCGCGCCAAGCCCAGGACAATCAATCCGACCAGGCAACGTTTGAAGGATGGAACGTAACCGTCGGGCAGCACCAGCGCCAGCGGCGTCAGCACAGCGAACATGATGAACAGCACCTTAATGACGGTCTGGAAGCGCGCGTGTAGACTGGTCTTGGGGTT
>JALYJH010000244.1:4316-5278 GCA_030775415.1 Acidobacteriota bacterium
TCGCTGTGCATGCCCAACATTCTTTCTCACCCTTTTTGAGAGTGGAGTTGCATGACAAGCAATGTTCCATCTACTCCATTTAGCGCCACTTTTACCGTTATGGCCATCCGGCGTTTCCCTGAACGCTGCTAGGGTTTTCATGTAGGTACACTGGGTCCATGGTGACGCGCCAGCGCCTGCTTTGTCTGCTGCTCTGCGTAATGCCCCTAGCGGCGCATGTCAAGACGCTTACTATCCTGCATTCCAATGATTTGCATGCGCACCTGTTGCCGGATGACCGCGATAACGGGGGCTTCGCACGCTTGGCTACGGAGGTTCGCCGGCAAAAATCGCAGTGCGCCGCGTGCCTGTATCTCAACGCGGGCGACATTGTGCAGGGGACTCCGGTTTCAACACTGTTCCACGGCGCCCCCATTTATCAGATTGCCAATTTGCTCGGTATCGATGTCAGTGCGCTGGGAAACCATGAATTCGATTAAAGCGCCGGCCCCTGGCATACTCTGCCAGTGGTGGAGACAGTTCGCAAATATGCTCGCGAACTGCACGATCGCTCTGACCTGATCGTGGTCTTGGGGCACATCCATGACGATACTGAAGTGAACGAAATCCTTAAACAGGTTCCGGAGGTCTCTGTCGTCGTCGCCGGCCACAGTCATGAAGGCTACCCGGCCATGATCAATGTGGACGGGCGTGTGGCGGTGCTGGTTCGTGCCAACGGAGTTCAATTGGGGCGCCTGGATTTAAAACTGGATGTGGCCGCGAAGAAAGTTCTCTCCGCTGAATGGACCAAGCTTCCTATTGACTCGAAGATTCCACCCGCGCCGGACGTTGCTCGCGAAGTGGCGAAATGGGAGAGCAAGGTTTCGAAGCTGGTGGACGTTCCCATCGGCGAATCGACCACGCGCCTGGAGCGGAACAACCCCGAGCTGCGTAAGATGATCGAGCGCGCCATGGCTGAGCAG
>JALYJH010000245.1 GCA_030775415.1 Acidobacteriota bacterium
CAAAATGGCGAAAGCCCCGAACTGAGCGATGCTTTCGAAAAGCTCGTCCAGGAGGCGGCTCGGCTCCAGACTGTCATTGACACAGTTCCGTCTTTCTTGTGGACGAGCTTACCGGACGGATCCAAGGAATACCTGAATAAACGCTGGTATGAGTACACCGGTCTCTCGTTGGAGGAGGGGAAAGGTTGGGGTTGGAAGGTGGTCGTTCACCCTGATGACCTGGATCGGCTCATACGTGAATGGCTCGCCTTGGTGGATGCCCGCAAATCAGGTGAACTGGAAACTCGCATCCGGCGATATGACGGTGAGTACCGATGGTTCCTCATCCGTATCGTTCCGCAGCTCGACGCCGAAGGCAACGTCGTCAGGTGGTTTGGAAGCAATACCGACATCGAAGATCGAAAAAGAGCGGAGACAAAACTCCTTGAGGAGGAGCGTGAGCTTCGCCGGATTACCGATGCTATACCGCAAACCATTGTCGTCCTGGACGCGAAGGGCCACCCGCTCTACGCGAACCAGGCAATGCTCGACTATACCGGGCTCACCATGGAAGATGTAGTCACCTCGGACTTTCGCGCCAGTATCTATCATCCCGAAGATCTTGACAGGGCGCGCGAAGAGCGCAAAGCAGGCTTGGCTCGCGGCCTGCCGTTTGAAATCGAGCAACGAGTGCTCCGGAAGGACGGTCAGTATTGCTGGATCCTCCTCCGTTACAACCCGTTCCACGAGGAACAGGGACGATTGGTGCGCTGGTATGCAACGGGAACCGACATCGATGATCGCAAGCGCGCCGAAGACCGGATGCGAAACGAAAACGTTGCATTGCGCGAAGACATCGTACGCTCATCCATGTTCGAGGAAATCGTCGGTTCCTCCGAGGCGTTGCGTCAAGTGCTGGTTCAAGTTTCGAAGGTAGCTCCTACGGATTCCACAGTGCTGGTCTTAGGTGAGACCGGAACGGGAAAGGAGCTAATTGCTCGCGCGATTCACAACCGGTCCAAGCGTTCAAACCGTGGTGAGTTTCCGGCAAGCGTGCGTGACTGCGGTTGAGCGCACCTGATAACTTGTGCAAAGGGCGGGAGGCTCAGGAGATGGCGCCAGAAGCAGTGAGCTATCGCGAGGATGTGGAGCAGGCACGGCGACGGTTTGCGGAGTTTCGCCAAGCGCATGCGGTGCGATCGAGGCTACCGGAAGAGTTGTGGGCGACGGCGGCGAAGCTGGCGCGGCGGGATGGGATCACCGCAACGGCGCGAGTGCTGGGCGTGGACCGGCCGAGCCTTCAGAAGTGGACGGATCGATTGGAGCCTCGCACTTCGGCAAAGTCGCCGAGATCACCGCGCCGGCATCCGCGAGGTAGGAATGCAGCGCCGACCTTCGTGGAACTTCTGACGGCGAGCACAGCCACGGCAACCAATTGTGTGGTGGAGGTCGAATCGGCCAGTGGCGGAAAGCTGCGGCTGGATCTAAAAACCATTGCCACCAGCCAACTGGCCGAGCTGATTCGCGCGTTTGCAGCGTTGTAGGCATGCTGGCCATTACGCCGCAGATGCGGATTCTGGTGGCGGTGGAGGCGGTCGACTTCCGCAAGGGCATCGACTCATTGGCCGAGTTGTGCCGCGCCAAGCTCGATGCCGATCCGTTCTCGGGTTGCCTGTTTGTGTTCCGCAGCCGGAGGGCAACCTCGATCAAGGTGTTGGTCTATGACGGGCAGGGATTTTGGTTGGCGACCAAACGCCTGTCGAAAGGACGTTTCCGCTGGTGGCCGCAGGGCGAGGAACCGGCGCGGGCGCTACGCGTGCATCAAGTGCAGGTGCTGTTGGCGGCGGGCAATCCGGAGATCGATGCGGCACCGGTGTGGCGCAAAGTGATGAGCTGATCACTTTTTACTTGCGTTCCGAAACTGTTTCTGGCACACTGCTGCCATGACGGTTTATCGGGGCCAGAGCATCGGCGGCGAGCAGGTCGCTTTCATCCGGCAGCTCATCGCGGAGCATCCGGAACTGAGCCGCTGGAAGCTGTCGCGGCAACTCTGTGAGTCCTGGCAGTGGAGGCAAGCCAACGGCGCGTTGCGCGACATGGTGTGCCGCGGATTGCTGTTGCTGCTTCACCGTGCGGGCGAGATTGAACTGCCGCCGGTGAAGCGCGTGGTGCGCAATCGCATCGCGGAACGCGCACGGCCCGCTCGCGTGCTGGTCGAGGAGCGTGCGTTACAAGGATCGCTCGGCGATCTTCAGCCGCTGGAGTTTGTGCAAGTACGGCGTTCGCCGGAAGAAGCGCTCTTTAACAGTTTGCTCGAACAGCATCATTATTTAAGGTACGAGCGGCCGGTGGGCGAGCACCTGAAGTATCTGGTGAAAGCCGGCGGCCAAGTGATTGCGTGCCTGGCCTGGTCGAGCGCGCCGCGGCACTTGAAGCTGCGTGACCGCTACCTCGGCTGGAGCGAGGAAGCGCGCGAGCGCAACGTGCACTTGCTGGCCTACAACACGCGCTTTCTGATTCTGCCCTGGGTACGGGTGCCGCACCTGGCCTCGCACCTGCTGGGGCGCATGGCGAAGATCGTTCCGCAAGACTGGCGGCGGCTCTACGCGCATCCGGTGTATTGGCTGGAGACGTTCATCGACACCTCGCGTTTTCGCGGGACGTGTTATCGCGCCGCCAACTGGCAGGTGATCGGCACGACTCAGGGACGCGGACATCGCGCGCCCACCTTGGAACACACACGGCCGGTGAAGCAGATGCTGGGCTTGCCTTTGCATCGCCGGTTCCGGGAGATTCTCAGCCAATGAAGCGCTCGCGAGTAGACGTGAATCTGGAAGAACTGGACCAGATCATTGAGCGCGGCACGCACGCGCCGTTGAGCGAGCCGGAGAGTGAAAAGCTCAAGAGCGCGCTGCATGCGCTGGCCGGAATGCTGCCGCAACCGCGAACCACGGAAAAGACCAAGGCGGTTTTAGGGCAGCCGGAAACATCCGTGCCGAAGAGCGATGCGGAGCGCGTAAACGGTCACGGGCGCAACGGCGCTTCGTCCTACAAGGGCGCCCAGAAAGTCACGGTCCCGCATCCCCGCTTGCACGCCGGCGATCCCTGCCCGGGCTGCGGGAAAGGCAAAGTCTACCCGCAAAAAGAACCCAAGACGCTGGTTCGCATCGTGGGACAAGCTCCGCTGGCAGCTACCGTGTATGAGTTGGATCGTCTGCGCTGCAATCTGTGCGGCGAAGTATTCACGGCGCAGGAACCCGAAGGCATCGGCCCGGAAAAATACGATGAGACCACGGCGGCGATGATCGCGCTGCTCAAGTACGGAAGCGGAATGCCGTTCTACCGTTTAGAAAAGCTGGAACATTTACTGGGGATCCCTCTGCCCGCCTCGACGCAGTGGGAGATCGTGGAAGAAGCGGCGGAGGTGATCAAAGCGGCGCGTGATGAACTCATCCGGCAGGCGGCGCAAGGCGAAGTGCTGCACAACGACGACACCAGCATGCGCGTGCTGCATCTGACGCGCGAGCCATCGGATGACCGCACCGGTGTGTTCACTTCCGGCATCGTGTCCACACAAGAAGGACGCAGGATTGCCTTGTACTTTACCGGCCGCCAGCACGCGGGTGAGAATCTGCGCGACGTCCTCCAACACCGCACAGCGGAGCTCGCCCGGCCCATTCAGATGTGCGATGCGCTGTCGCGCAATACGCCCAAGCTCACCGCCGGCGCGGAGATCCTGCTGGCCCATTGTCTGGCGCACGGAAGACGGCAGTTTATCGAGGTGGCCGCGAACTTCCCGGAACCATGCCGTTATGTTCTGGAGACGCTGGGCGCTGTCTATAAATATGATGCGGAGGCGCGCGAGCTCCATCTTTCGGCAACGGAGCGCCTCGTCTTTCATCAGCAGCACAGCGGCCCGGTGATGGAACACTTGCACGCGTGGTTGGAAGCGCGGTTCGCGCTTAAGGAAGTGGAGCCGAACTCGGGCCTGGGCAAAGCCGTCACCTATTTATTACGGCACTGGAAAGGGCTGACTGCGTTTCTGCGGGAAGCCGGCGCACCGTTGGATAACAATGTCTGCGAACGCGCGCTGAAGCGTGCGGTGCTGCATCGCAAGAATGCTCTGTTCTATCGAACGCTGCATGGCGCCGAAGCCGGCGATCTATTCATGAGCCTGATCCACACCTGTGAGCTGGCCAACGCCAATCCGTTCGATTACCTCACCGAGCTTCAGCGGCACGCAAGCGAACTGGCGGCGAATCCGTCGGCGTGGATGCCCTGGAACTTCCTCGAACAAACTCAGCCCCGGCCACAATCATTAGATTGCGGCCACCTTCCCCTACAATCCGGAAATGCCCAGAAAACAGGCCTTTCTAAAAGCGCAATCGCGCAATGTTTTTGGCCACCCCCTGCGGGTTGGCTTGTACGCTCGCGTTTCCACCCATGATCAACAGACGCTGCCACTGCAGATCCGCACCATGCGTGAATACGCGGCCAAACGAAACTGGACCATCGTCACGCAAATCAAAGAAGTCGGCTCCGGCGCGTCGCAACGCGAGTTGCGCCAAACACTACTTGCTTCCGCAAGACGCCGTGAAATCGATGTCGTGTTGGTGTGGCGTTTGGATCGCTGGGGCCGCTCCGTGGCGGATCTGGTTTCGACGCTCCAGGAACTGCAGCATCTCGGAGTGGGTTTCGTTTCGCTGACGGAAGCACTCGACCTGACGACGCCAGCAGGCCGAGCGATGGCGGGTTTACTCGCGGTGTTCGCGGAGTTCGAAAGGGAGATCCTTCGCGAACGTGTCCGCGCCGGTTTAGATCACGCCCGCCAACAAGGCAAACGCCTCGGCCGCCCGCCGTCCGTGGTTCATAACGCGATCGAAGCCGGGAAACTACACCGGCAAGGCATCAGCAAATCCGAGATCGCACGCCAGCTTGAAATCGGTCGAACCTCCGTCCGCCGCCTCCTGGTCCAAAAGAAATCTTGAATCCGGCCGCCTTACGCAGGCTTGCCGGAAGGACACAAACCGTGCTTTCATTCGGGTGAACTGCGCTGCAATTCCGGCCTCCCTTATTGCGTCCGAGTTGTTCGGACATGAAAAAGGCTCCTTTACGGGGGCCACTCAGCGCCGCCTCGGCCGTTTCGAATCGGCCGATGGAGGAACGATCTTCCTTGATGAAGTAGGCGACCTTCCGCCAGAGACGCAGGTTGCCTTGCTGCGAGTTCTTCAGGAGCGGGAATTCGAACGAGTGGGCGGCAGTCAAACAGTTTCGGTTGATGTGCGGGTGATAGC
>JALYJH010000246.1 GCA_030775415.1 Acidobacteriota bacterium
CGTCCACTCCGCGCACTTCGCGTATTCCTTTGCGCGCCATGGCCACCGAATAATAGCCCTCGTGGCAGCCAATATCGATGCAGCGGATTTTAGAAAGCCGCTCGCCGAAATACCCATCGACAGCACGGTTCACCATCTCCAGGCGCGTTTGATGGATCGGAAGCACCTCGGGCGGCAGCGTCGACACGGTACGGCCATAAGAGCCCAAATCGAACTCGTAAAACCATGGCCCCAGCGCAGTGAGACGCTCGTGCGCCTCTTGTGGAGTGGGAGTTATCAAACTAGTCTCAGTCGATGACAATCTTTACTCCGGATTATAACGCAACCCTCTTCCGCGCCTATTCTCTACGCCAATCGATCAGTGAGAGAAGCAGCACCGCCGAAAGCCCCAAAACGCTCAACCAGCCTCCCCTGATGACGCTGAGCGGCGCGTATGCAAAAGCCACCCGGCTGTCTCCCTGCGGAACAATTACTCCGCGCAGCCCCCCGTCTACTTCATATATTTTTTCCCGGTGCCCATTAACGCTCACTTCCCAACCCGGATAATACATCTCGCTCAGAACCAGTAATCCGCGGCTCCCGGCGTGAACCCTCATACGAATGTGACGGGCGGAGTATTGCTCGACACTCGCGTCTTCCACGCTCCCGCCCAACGCTGGCTCCAACGCCGATTCCAAGGGAGTGGACAATAAGCCCTCGCGGCCAGGCTCGAACGTGGATACGCTCAATCGCGTAAGGAGCTTCTCCGGCGACGCCTCCACCGCGGTCTGATGCACCAGCCACGCTCGCGGGAACGCCTGTGAATTCTTGTAGACCTTCCATTTGCTGTCCGCGTAGACCGGGCTTGGCTCCGCTGCGGTCGCGGGTTTTAAAAAATATTGGACGTTGAGCAGGTTTGCAGCAAGCAGTCCCATACTCTGTAATCCGAAGTAATTTGACGGCATCGTAACCGCCCCGCCGTTGAGCGTCTGCACATTAAAAGCGTCACCGGGATTCAGTGATGTTTGATCGGCCACTTGCACCCGGAAGAGCCCCGGCTGAGCTTTTAAAAACTCGACAGCGGGACGCATGCTGAGCAAACGATCCAAATGGTTCCCCCCCGCTCGCGCCGTCTCCGACTTATTCTCGGCCGAGGAATCGAAACCGCTCACATCGAAAAGAATGAGGGCGGCGGCCAGAAACCGCGCGGCGTTTCCAGTGGCTCCTGCCCGGATGTAGCTCCACAGAGCATAGCTGAGAAAAATAATGAGGAAGGAGAATGTCGTCCCTGGCCGCCACTCCGGCAACCGGAATACTGCCGACGCCGCCAGCGCCGTGGCACAGCCAATCGTCAGCCATAGAAAGACTCTGTCCAGCGGCCTCAAGGAGAACGGCAGCTCCCTTTTTGAGAAAAGCGTCTCGGTCCCAAAGGCCACTAAGATGACCAGCCCGAAATGGGCTAAATACAGGAAGCGGCTTGCTTCGCGGGCCATCCACAAGAGCGGCACAATTGCGTAAAGCAATCCATGAAACAGAGAATAACTGCCCAGTGAAAAGAGGATGGCCGCGAAGGTAAGTCCCACGGCATAACGCACCCACAGTTTTCCCCAGCACTTCCCAACTCCAATCACAGCAAGAAGCAGAGGAAAAACCCCGAGATAAGGACTCAAGACTTCTCCCGGACCCAAATTTGTCGCTTCAAAAAACACGTAATTGACCAAATCGCGCGGCGGCAGCGAATCGACCAGGTTTGAATAAGGGATTTTTTGCGAAGCCGGCAGCACGCTACCGCCGCTCACCCACCGCATCGCGCGCGCGCTGTATTCCATCGACGGCAGTAGCTGGATCGCTCCCGTTGCCAATCCAATGCCCAGCGCCACCAAGAGGATCGCGGTCGGCTGTTTCCAAGACTTCAATCCCGGCGATGCCGCGCCCCCGGCGCCACCTGTCTCGATCATGTGATACGCGATGGCCGCGATGACCGCCAGCCCTTGCATCATTACAATATGCAGGCCGCCCGCCAAGACCGACAACCCTAGAGCCAATCCGCACCATGCCGCGTAGGATAAAGCCCGCACCAAAGTTTTGGCATGCAGAGCTCGCAGTAAAAAGAAAAATTGGATGGGAAGCCATATCGCGCTCTCCAGCATATGGGGCCACAGCACCCGCCCGACGAATCCGCCGATCGAAAAGCACAAGCCGGCAATAATCCCTGAAAAACGGCTGAGCCCCAGCTCGCGTACCAACGCGAACATGAACCACGCCGCCATCAGGTGCACGGCCACAAAATACAGATGGTAAAGCTGCGGTGCCAGCAGTCCATCGCGGCCGAAGGGGAACACAGCCAGAATCAGGTGCAGCGGATAAAACGCAGCCGTCTGCATCTCGCCCGGATAACTTCTTCCGCCAAACGCGTAAGGATCCCAGAGTGGCAATGTCCCTTGACGCACGCTTTCCACCCAAAAATGCAGCCAGGAATACGCCTGTGTAACCGTTTCAGAATTTGTAAGCAGAGAGAACTGGCTGGTGAGAATGATTTTCCAATAGAAAGCCACCATCGCCAGCAGTAATAAAGCGAGGGGCTTCGCCGCGGCCAGAACTTTCGTCCGGCGATCATCCTGCATTGGTGGGCGAGACTCAGGTCTGCGAGCTTCGGAAGAGGCGTTCAACATGTTGGTTGGAATTCAGCAGCGTACGCTCATCGTATGATTGTACCTGCGACGAAGACTCCTTCAGGTGAAGCAGCGCGCCGCCCCAGACGATAACAAAAAAGGGCGGGAGCCCAGCCTGCCCACGCGGCAAACCAGCCTCCCGCCCATTCCTAAAACGCCAGTGCTGTTTACGCCTTCGCTTCCGACTTCAGCTTCTCGCGCTGCTCCTTCAAGATCGCCCTGCGGCTCAACTTGATCTTGTTGCCCTCGAGCGCCAGCACCTTCACCAGAATCTGATCGCCCTCGTTCAGTTCATCGCGCACTTCCTTGATGCGGTTCTCCGCGATCTCGGAAATATGCAGCAGCCCGTCGGTGCCCGGGAAAATCTCCACGAACGCCCCGAAATCGACGATCCGCACCACCTTGCCCAGGTACGTCTTGCCCACTTCAGCCACCGCGCAAATGTCGGTGATCATCTGGATGCAGCGGTCCGCCGCCGTGCCATCCGACGAGAAAATCTTCACGCTGCCGTCGTCCTCGACGTCGATCTTGCAGCCCGTCTGCTCCACAATGCTGCGGATCATCTTGCCGCCCGGCCCGATCAGCTCGCGAATCTTATCCGTCGGAATCTTCATCGTGAAGATGCGCGGCGCATACGGCGACATCGTATCGCGCGGCTTCTCGATGGTCTTCACCATGATCTCCAGAATGTGCAGGCGGGCTTTACGCGCCTGTTCCAGAGCCTCTTTCAGGATCGCGTGCGTGACATTGGGCACCTTGATGTCCATCTGCAGCGCCGTGATGCCCTCTTTCGTTCCGGCCACTTTGAAATCCATGTCGCCGTAATGATCTTCCGCGCCCGCAATGTCGGTGAGCACGGCGTAATCCTTGCCCTCCATCACCAGGCCCATCGCAATGCCCGCCACTGGAGCGATAATCGGCACGCCCGCGTCCATCAGTGACAGCGTCGCGCCGCACACCGATGCCATCGAGCTCGATCCGTTCGATTCCAGAATGTCGGACACCACGCGCATCGTGTAAGGGAACGCCGCATCGTCGGGAACCACCGCGGCGATAGCGCGCTCCGCCAACGCCCCGTGCCCGATTTCACGCCGCCCCGCGCCGCGCATGAAGCCCACTTCGCCTACGCTGAAGGGCGGGAAATTGTAGTGCAGCATGAAGCGCTTCGACGATTCCGAAGCATCCAGCAATTCAATGCGCTGCTCGTCGTCCTTGGTCCCGAGCGTCGCCGTTACCAGTGCCTGCGTCTCACCGCGCGTGAACAGCGAAGACCCGTGAGTGCGCGGCAGCACCCCCACTTCGCATTCAATCTTGCGAACCTGATCGAACTTGCGCCCGTCCGGACGCCGCTTCGCCTTCAGCATTTCATCGCGGAAAATGCGCTCTTTGAGGACGTCGAACAACTTCTTGCCCTCGGCGTGCTGCTCTTCCGGCAACGCCTCGATGGCTTTCTTTTTAGCCGCATCGATGCGCGAGTAGCTCTCCAGCTTCTCGTACTTCTCAGTATTCATCGCGTCCTTCAGCTCCACCTGAGCCGCCGCCGCGATCTGCTCGTACAGAGCCTTATTTACTTCCGGCGCCTTGTACTCTTTCTTAGGCTTGCCGCATTTCTTCGTCAGCTCGCGAATCCCCGCCGCAATCTTCTTGCAGCAGTCATGCCCGAACTCGATCGCCGCCAGTACGTCCGCCTCGCTCACCTGCTGCGCGCCGGACTCCACCATCACAATCCCTTCCTCGGTCCCCGCGACAACAATGTTGACCCGCGACGCCTTGGTCTCTTCGTAGGTCGGATTCGCCACCAGCGCGCCGTTCACCATGCCCACCCGCACCGCCGCCAGCACATGCTGAAACGGAATATCGGAAATCGCCAGCGAGGCGCCCGCGCCCACAATCGCCAGCGTCGAAGGATCGCGCACCGGATCGGCCGACAACACCATGCCGATCACCTGCGTCTCATGCGAATAGCCTTCGGGGAACAGCGGCCGTATCGGCCGGTCAATCAGGCGGCTGGTGAGAATTTCTTTCTCCGTGGGCCGCCCTTCGCGTTTAATAAATCCACCCGGGAAGCGCCCCGCCGAGTAAGTGTACTCGCGGTAATCCACCGTCAACGGGAAAAAATTGGCGTTCGGTTTGGGCTCCGGCGCCGTACAGGCAGTCACCAGGACCACCGACTCTCCGGAACGGATAATCACCGATCCATTGGCCTGCTTGGCCATCTTTCCGGATTCAATCGTCAGAACCCGGCCGCTGCCCAGGTCCACTTCAACGGAATGCAACATGTTTGAAAACGTCCTTTAATCAAGACCAGCCCGGACTGCGCATCAGCGTGTCCGTCGGCCTGCTTTGATTAAGAGGAGACTGGAGGGTTCTCCGGGGGTAGCCGGCCACATGCCGGGCTCTCGAGAATCGCTTTACGAATGCCTGGACCGTTAGCGGCGGATGCCTAGACTCGTTATCAGAGTCTTATAGCGTTCCGGGCTGCGGCTGCGCAGATAATCCAATAACCGCCGGCGCCGCGCCACCATCTGCAGCAGACCTCTGCGCGAATGATGATCTTTCTTGTGCGACTTGAAATGCTCGGTTAACTCCAAAATACGCCGGCTGAGGATCGCTACCTGCAC
>JALYJH010000247.1 GCA_030775415.1 Acidobacteriota bacterium
CGGACAAGCCGTGCCCACCACATTCGCTCCGGTAGCCACCAGCTCCTGCGCGCGATTGTGGCTAACCCGCTCGCCGCTTTCCTCGCCCAGGAAAGCCAGCCCCCCGCCAGCTCCGCAACAAAAACTCCGCTCCCGCGACCGTGGCGGATCGATCACCTCTCCGGACCGCGCCAGTACCTCCCGCGGCTCGTCGTAAGTCCCGCGATAGCGCCCGAGATAGCAGGGATCGTGATACACAATCGTGTCGCCCGTATCCGCCCGCGGCAGCCGTTCCTGATGACGCGCCATGAACTCGCTGTGATGCTCAATCTCCGGCGCCAGCCCGAACTCCCGCCAGTCCGTCGAAATCGTGCGCACGCAATGCGGACAGATCGAAACAATTTTTGTCACCTTGGCCTGCTGCAGCGCTTCCAGACCCTGCTCCGCAAGCTGCTGGAACACCAGGTCGTTGCCCAGCCGCCGCGCCGGATCGCCCGTGCACTTTTCTTTTTTGAGCACGCCGAACGTTGTTCCCAGGTGCGCCATCACGCGCGCGAACGACGCCACAATCTCACGCCCTTGCGGATCGTAAGCCCCCATGCAGCCCAGCCACAAACAGTATTCCTGCGTTCCATCGAAAATCGGAAACTGCTGCTTCTGGATAAATTTGTCCCGCTCGCTCGTGCTGAAGCCCAGCGCATTCCCATTCCGTTCCAGCGCCAAAAACAGCTTGGTCCCGTACTCGTCCTCCCACTTCCCGGTATTCACCGCCCCGCGCCGCAGGCCGATAATGATCGGTAAATGCTCGATGCCCACCGGACACTGAAATTCACACGCCCCGCAGGTGGTGCACTGAAACGCCGCCTCCTGTGAAAGATGTTTCCCCAGCAGCGGCTCCTCGGAGCGCGCGCCGAACTCGTTCAAATAATCCCGCACGCCCAGCGCGATTTTCTTGGGGTCCAGAACTTTGCCCGTATTCGCCGCCGGACAATGCTGCGTGCAGCGCCCGCATTCGACGCACGAGTAAGCCTGCAGCGCGACAATCCGCGTGAGATCCTTGCCCGTGTCGAGTCCGAAATCGTCATCCCCGGCTAGCGGCGGAATGTGCGAAAATTCCCCCCGCGATAAAAACACAGTCACCGGGCTCAACACTAAATGCAGATGCTTGGTATGCGGAATCAGCGGCAGAAATATCAGGAGCGCCAGCGTGTGCGCCCACCACAGTGCCTTACTGTCGGGATACCAAAACGCAGCCAGATAAGTGACCATCAGCACGAAAATCAGCAGCGCAATCACGCCCGACTCTGGCGAAACCTTCGCCCCCAGCCAGCGCGGCCTCACGAAAAAGCGCCGCGCGAAAAGCCCCGCGATCGACACCGCCACCGCAATCGCGAATGCTCCCGCGAAGTAAAAGTAGAATCCGCCAGTCCAACTGTCGCGCGTCAGAAACGCCAGGTTGACGCCCGTTGCGAAATGATTCAACGTGATCAGCGCGAACGCGCAAAATCCCCAGAAAACCAATGCGTGTGCAATCCCCGGCAGCGGCCGCTCGCGAATGACTTTGCTCTGCAGCAAGACCTCGGAAACGAAATCCCATACCCGTTTTCCGACGGACCCCAGCTTGAAATCCGCATCCGGCTTCGCCTCCCAGATCTTGCGCGCCACTCTGCCGAAGCGCACGGCGAACCCGCCAGCCGAGACCGCCAGCAACACTAAAAAAATAATAATTTCGAAAGGGGAAAAACCCGGCACCTTCTCAAAAGTAGCATGCGCCCTGCCGCCGACGTTAAAATCTAGAAGATGCAGCACTTGGTTTCGGGGGCCGCCGGTTTCATCGGTTCCCATTTGTGTGACCGCTTACTTGAGGAAGGCCACAGCGTCACCGGCCTGGACAATTTGATCACCGGCGCGCGCCGCAATCTGGCGCATCTGGGGAAGCATCCAAAATTCCGCTTCCTGGAATTCGATGTCACGCGCCCGATCGATGTCCCGGGCCGCTTCGACCACGTCTGGCACCTGGCATCTCTAGCCAGCCCCAAAGAATATCTGGCGCATCCCATCGAAACTCTCGAGTCAGGATCCACCGCCACCCGCAACATGCTCGAAATCGCCCGTAGCGACGGCGCGCGTTTTCTCCTCACCTCCACCTCGGAATGCTACGGCGACCCGCTCGAGCACCCGCAGGTCGAAACCTATTGGGGCAACGTGAATCCCGTCGGCCTGCGCTCCTGCTATGACGAAAGCAAGCGTTACGCGGAAGCCATGACCATGGCCTATCACCGCACCTACGGCGTACGCAGCAACATCGCGCGCATCTTCAACACCTACGGCCCGCGCATGGCCTTGAAAGACGGCCGGGTCGTTCCCGCGTTTCTAGACCAAGCTCTGCAAGGCCAGCCCCTGACCATCTTCGGCGACGGCACTCAAACGCGCAGCTTCTGTTATGTTTCAGACATGGTCGACGGCCTCGTGCGCCTGGCGTCCTCCGACGAACGCTATCCCGTAAATTTAGGCAACCCTGCTGAATTGACGATTCTGGAATTCGCCGAACGCATCCGCGAGCTGATGGGTTCGAGCCTCCCCATCGCCTACCAGCCCCTCCCCGCGGACGATCCCAAAAAGCGCCGCCCCGACATCACCAAAGCCAAACGTGTATTAGGCTGGGAACCGAAAGTCGCTCTCGCCGACGGCCTGCGCGAAACCGTCGCCTACTTCAAGGCATCGGCGCTTGTGCAATCCACACCTTCATAGCCGCCGGCCGCCCCAATTGCACTGACTTCCCGCCCACCTTCAGCGTCAGCGTTTCATCGTAATTGCGCGACACCATCTTGAGCTTCACACCCGGCCGTATCCCCAACCCGTCCAGGTACTCCAGCAGCCTTCGGTCACGCTCGAAAACGCTGGTTACCTGCGCCACCCCATGTTCTGAAATTTCATCCAGCGGCTTCCATCCGCGCTCCCGCCGGTCTTCCGGCCGGTCCATGCCTACCCTGTTCCCATGCGGGCAAGACTCGTCTTCGCCCAATTTTTGCCGCAGCCGGTCTTCGAAATCAGCGGAAACCGCGTGCTCCATCTGCTCCGCTTCTTCGTGAACCTTGTACCACTCCATGCCGAAAATCTCCGTCAGCATGCGCTCGATCAAATGATGCCGGTTCATCACGCGGTTCGCGATTTCACGCCCCTCGCGCGCCAGCGTAATTTCCCCAGCCGCCGTGACGCGAATCAATCCATCGCGCTTCAATCGCCGGATTGCCATCGTCACCGCCGGTGGCGACACATGCAGCCAGCGCGCCAGCGTAGCCGCGATAACCGCCTCGCCCTCGCCCTCCGCCTCCGCGATGGCCTTAAGGTAATTTTCTTTGGAAATGGTGATGCGCACTCACCCGTGATTGTAATATGCGCGTCTCAACCGGATTGAAATCGCATGCCCGCGAAGCTCACCACACTCGCCTCGTCGATGTTCCATTGCCGGTATCCCAGTAACTCGCCGCGAGCCTGTGGAACCGCCTTGAGAAACGTGTAAATTGGCGCCGACCCGCACCATTTCAAGTCGTCCTGCTTCTGCTGCACTAAATCCCAGAACCCGCGCGCGTCCCCCGCTTCCATGCGTTGAATCCGCGCTCGATCCCGCTCTTCCACCTCAGCCATCTCATCCCGCCCCGCAATCGCCGTTATGCGATCTCCATAACGCTGCCCCATGTGCGCCATATCGACGCCTAGCACCCACAGCAGCTTCCCGTTCTCGCGGGCGCCGATCTCCCCCAGCGTTCCTAAAATCCGCCGCACATTTTCATCGTCCTCCGGCAACCCACCCTCGTAAATGCTCCGCAGATATGAGCCGCACAGCACTGGTAAAATGCGAACGCCGGGCCCAAACAGATGCTGCAAGAAAACCACTTGAAATTCAATCGAGTGCTCGATCGCGTGACAGTAATCTTCCACCACCGCCGCCGCCCCCAGCTTGTGTTCCAGCTCCTCCACCAGCTTCGTGTCCGTGACCGTCTCTCCATAAGGTGTGACGAACGGTTTCCTGGTTAGACCCAATCGCTCCGGATGACCATAATGAGACGTCCCCAGAATCACGAAAGTCCGCTCCGCGTCCGCCGCGGTCAGCGCCGAATAAGCCGCGCGATAAGCGTCCACTCCGCCGAACGGGCTTACGTGCGGAGCCGCAATCGCCAGCACGCGCCCCTTCGCTGCCCCGTTTCTTTTCGCCCCCGCTAAATATCCGTCTAAGGTCGCCCGCAGTTCATCCACCTCGTCCGGATACCCCGTCCCCGCGTGTGCGGGTGCGCGTAAAGGAGCTTCCGCGAATGTCCGTTCGGCCTCTTCCCGCCGCTGCTCGAAATTGTCGTCCTCCAGAAATCCCGCCGTGCTGAGCGCGCTCAATAGATTGCCTTCCAGATCGCCCGCCTGCACATCGCCCGTGATCCGCACCAGGTGGGCCCGCAAATCCAGCGCGCTGTGCTGCCCGTCGAAATAATCCAGGCACTCCACCAGCGCCGGCGGCACGATCAACGTCGCATCGGAAAAATGCAACGGATCGCGAATCACCAGCCCGGGCTTATCTTCGAAAGGCGAAGGCAGGAAGTCGAGAGTCATTCGCAAACGCGGCAGCATGGAAACACCAGCATACAATTGAAGGGACCCCAGTGCCCACGCCCTTAGACGAATATCGCGCGCGTACCCAACGCTGGCGCATCCAGCATACGCAAAGTGAACAGCGCTCGCGCCAGCTAGGAAATGCACGCCTCGCCACCGGCTTAGCAGCGGTCGTGATTGCCGCCCTGGCCATCGGTGCCGGATTGCTTTCTCCGTGGTGGCTGTTGCTCCCCCTGGTCGTATTCGTCGTCTTAGCAGTCCTCCATGACCGCGCCGATAAGCAGCGCGATGCCGCTCTGCGCGGCGCCGCCTATTACGATCGCGGCCTGGCACGCATGGAAAATCGCTGGATCGGCAAAGGCCACCAGGGCGAAGCCTTCCGCGATCCCAAACACCTGTACGCCGACGATCTGGACCTGCTCGGCCCGGGCTCCGCCTTCGAATTGCTTTCCACCTCGCGAACCGCCACCGGCGATCGCATGTTGGCCGACTGGCTCCTCGTCCCCGCGTCTCCCGAGATTGTCAGGGAGCGCCAGGCAGCCGTCACGGAATTGCGCGAACGCCTCGATCTCCGTGAAAACATCGCGCTCATGGGTGACGACATTCGCACCGCCATCGACGATCAAGCCTTGAAAACCTGGGGCCAACGCCCTGCCGTCAATTTCTTCCCCGCCGCCCGCTGGCT
>JALYJH010000248.1 GCA_030775415.1 Acidobacteriota bacterium
CGTCGTTGGGATTCCTGGGAAGAATGGCCTCGAACACTTTCGCGGAATTTTGGCCTGATGTCAAATCGCGCATTTTCAAATAGGACCGAAATTTGTTATGACACGTAAAGCTAAAGTATGGGCTGGCGCTTTAGCTGTCGTCATCGTCGGAGGTGTCGTCGCGGTAGAGCTTGCGGGGCAGAAGATCGTCAAGCACTTCGAGCCGCTGATTCGCGCACAGGCTATTCAGTACCTGCGCGAGAGGTTCGATGGCGATGTTCAAGTTGCGGATCTACGCGTGGCTATCCCGGCGCTTTCTCCTATCGGAGCTCTTTGGACGGGGGGACGCGGAACGCTCGCTAAGGTCGAAGGCCGAGAGGTTATATTGCGACACAAAGGCAGGACCGACATTCCACCTTTATTCGTCCTGAAGAATTTTCGCTTCGAAATGGATCTGGGCGCGTTGATGGACAATCCCCGGACGATTTCCCGTGTGACGCTTACGGGGATGGAGATCACAATTCCGCCGAAGGGTGAGCGAGCGAAGTTCGGCGAAGGACAAGGTTCGACCCCCGTTACACCGGACGACGACCAACATCCAAAGCCATCAGTCTTGGTGGCAGAGGTTTTCGTCAGGGATACTACTCTTGTCATCCTGCCGCGGGACAAGAGTAAGCTTCCTTTGCGCTTCGACATTCATGACGTTAAGCTTCAAGCGGCGGGAAAGGACGTTGCCATGCGCTACGACGCGTGGCTCCGAAATCCTAAGCCCCCGGGTGAGATTCACAGCAAAGGTTCGTTCGGACCGTGGGCTGCGGAGGAACCGGGCGACACCCCGCTTACCGGCGCTTATACCTTTGATGATGCCGACCTCGGGATTTTCCAGGGAATTTCCGGTATTTTGCACTCAGTGGGAAACTTCCAGGGCACACTTTCGGCGATCAACGCGAAAGGGACCGCCACCGTACCCGATTTCCGGCTGAAGCGAGCGGACAATCCTATGCCGCTGTATGCTCAGTTCGAGGTCGGAGTGGACGGCACGAACGGCAACACAACGCTGAAGCCCGTACATGCGACTTTGGGAAGGACGACATTTACGACTAGCGGCGCGGTCATCAAACACACGGGCGACGAGCGAAAGACCATTGTTCTCGACGCCTTTATGCCGAACGGCCGGATGGAGGATGTCATACGGCTCGCGATGAAGGGACCGCCCATGATGGCAGGTGAAGTCTTCCTGAAGACGAAGATCATGATTCCCCCGCTTTCGGGCACAGTGAAAGCAAGGCTTCAGCTGAACGGCGATTTCCGGGTGGCTGGAGGTAAATTCCTGAAATCGACAATTCAGGACAAGATCGATGAACTTAGCCGCAAGGCTCAGGGCCAACCTGCGAACCAAGCGATCGACGAGGTCTTCTCGCGCTTACAAGGGCGCTTCAAGATGGAGGACGAGCAGATCACCCTTACCGATCTATCCTTTCTGATCCCGGGCGCGGCCGTGGCATTGGACGGTACGTATCAGACGGATCAGGATGTTCTCGACTTCCATGGCACGCTGAGGCTGGACGCGAAGATTTCCCAACCATGACGGGCTGGAAACGATTCGTATTGAAGCCCGTCGATCCATTCTTCGCTAAGAATGGGGCCGGGACGTTCCTCCACATCAAGATTGGGGGATCTTCCAAGGCGCCCAAGTTCGGCCTCGAGAAGGGCGGCAAGAAGGATAACACACCTCCCAAGGAAGAGATAGGTTCGCTTCGAGGACCCGCTAAGTAGCTTTCCATTCGCCGCGATATCGCTTAAGTCCACGGCTGGAGCAGAACAGAAGGCTTCCTCTTCATTTGGAGGCAGATTGCTTTCACCCTGGTCGGGGCAACTAAATGAAATATCTAGAACTTTTACAAGAGTACCGGAAGGTGTTGAGCTTTTGGTCGGAAGTTCGTTTCTTGTAGCTAGTGATCGGAATGAGGACTCAGATACCATGTCGCCCAACGCTCTATATGCTCCACCATCGGATGTTTCTACTAAAAATGATGAGACCCCCAATTCAAAAGAAAGCGCTTCACCTGGGACAGTTTAGAGAGGCTCACAGTGGTCATTGAATTATGTGAGCCCCTTCGTTTGCCGGTTGCGCAACTTCCTTCGGATCAACTATGACGGACTCCGGCTTCGGAGCATGGAGATCCAGTTTCTCTGCTAAATGAGAGCCGAACTTCTCCGTATAGATCTTAGTGAATTCAGCCCCAAGGAAAAACAACTGCGACGAGTAGTAGACCCACACGAGGACGATCACGAGGGAACCGGCAGCTCCGTAGGTCGAGCCAAAACTGGCTTTTCCAAGATACAGGCCAATGAGATATTTGCCCGCCGTGAACAGCAAGCCCGTAAATGAAGCGCCTACCATTACATCGCTCCATTTTAACCGCACGTCAGGCATGAGTTTGTAAATGGCTGCGAAGAGGGCAGTGATCACTAGAAAGGATATCAGCGACGTCGCCGCTTGCAGCACCCATTCCGGAGCTGGAAGCAGGCCGCCAAAAAACCTACCCATAACGGCTAGCCAGGCATTCAATACCAGCGAGATTAAAAGTAGGAACCCAATTCCCAGAACGAAGGCGAATGAATAAATTCGTGCCTTAAGCAGCCCCACTACGCTGGCGAAGCCGAGACCGCCGGACTCCGAGGGGACACGCCAAATCGTATTCAACGCCTCGCGCAGCTCGCCGACGACCGAGGACGCTCCGAAAGCTAATGTTAGGAGGCCCAGCCCAGTCGCAAGTGCACCCGTGCCTGGCTTGTACGCACCTTCCAGCAATCCTTGTATTGCGCGTGCTCCATCTGGACCTACTAGATCTCGGATTTGCCAGAAAATCTGGCCTTGGGCCGCCTGCTTTCCGTACGCAATTCCGGCGATTGCCACGACAACAATCAGCAGGGGAGCCAACGACAATAATGTATAAAAGGCTAGTGCGGCGCCCAGTCTGGGCAGATTGTCATCGTTCCACGCTACGACAGTTTCTTTTAGCAGGGCCGTCACTTCCTTTGGTCGTGGCCAGCGGTGTCGTCGAAACCGGGGCAGCTGGAACATGTACTAGTTATTCTTTGCAACTGGACAACCATACTAGATTGCACAGTGAGGATCTGGGTGGGGCTATCAAATCCCCACCTCTAAAGGACACCTATCGGTGAAAAACCCTTGTGATATCGCGTAGAACGTGTGCGCCACCCGTGCCTGCTAACCGCCGGCTACCCCTTTCTTTTCGCCTATCGGCGCTTCGTATCCTTCGGGTCGCACTCCTGACCGAAGCACTGACCAAAACAAAGGGGTAGCCGGCGCTAACGCTCCTTCAGCCCGCCAACGGCCGGGCTTACGGCTCCGCTACCGCTCCGGGGTGGCGCGACTGGTTCGTATCGACGTGACCAATGCATTCAACGCAGGCGCGACCTTGCTAACAATCCTCGGTCGGGAGCCGACAACATCGATCGGAAGACGTTTAGAATAAGGTGATGCAACGAGGTGTTACGTGACCGAATCAACGATTGTGCAAACTGAATTAAAAGATAGCGAACGAGCAGGAAAAGCGCTCGCGGAGCAGGTCTGTAGTTCTTTTCGTGGCGAGTCTCCGGACGCTGTAGTGCTCTTTGCATCGCCTGTATATGACCACCCGAAGCTGCTGAGTGCGTTTTCAGCAGAGTGTAAGCCTAAGATCTTGATCGGGTGCTCCTCGGCCGGCGAATTTGTCGATAACCACCCGACCAGCTCCTCGGCATGCGCCGTCGCGCTTCGTTCCTCTGAACTTGCTTTCGGCGCGGGCATAGCGAGGGGTCTCGCAGAACGCAGGAAGTCCGGCGCTCAGGACATGGTTTCCACATTGCAGGGCACGAACAAGTCGGATTATCGATATCGTTCACTTTTGCTGCTCACCGACGCTTTGGCAGGAAACACCGAGGAGCTCCTCGATGAGTTGATGTTGCTGACGGCCGGCCGGTACCAAATTTTCGGGGGCGGCGCTGGAGACGACGCCAAATTTTCGCGCACCCATGTGTTCTATGGAACTGAAGTCGTTTCCGATTCAGCGGTGGCGCTTGAGATCCTTTCGCAGAAGCCGCTCGGCATCGGCGTCAGTCATGGGTGGAAACCGGCGAGCGCGCTGATGCGGGTGACCGCCGCTGATGGCATGCGCCTTATCAGCCTGAACGCCGCACCAGCAGTTGAAGTTTTTGAGGAATTTGCGGAGAGCAAAGGCCAAAACTTCAACCGTGCTGACCCAATGCCGTTTTTCCTTCATAATATTTTGGGCATCGATACGGGGGCCGGTTTCAAGCTACGAGTGCCGTTAGCAGTCGAGGCCGACGGCTCCATTCAATGTGCGGCTGAAATTCCCCCTGGCAGCAGTGTCTCCATCATGAGCGCCGATACGCTCTCAGCGGCAGAAGCCGCCGCCCAAGCGGCGCGCGCGGCGTTCGGGCAATTACACAGTGACAGCCCGCCGGCGGTGGCGCTCTTTTTCGATTGTGCTGCGACGCGATTGCGGATGGGGTCAGAGTTCGGTGTTGAATTGAACCAACTTGCAAGCAACCTGAGCCCGACACGGTTTGTCGGCTGCAATACGTACGGACAGATTGCGCGGGTAGAAGGGCAATTCAGCGGCTTTCATAACTGCACAGCTGTCATCTGCCTAATACCAGGCTAAGATACATGGCGGAGCTGCCAACGATCGAACTGGTGACGCCGCTCACGGGGCCGCCAGAGCTGCGGTTCCAGGCGGCACGGTTGCTTGGTGAGCATTTAGGCGCGACCGATCTACTGCTCTTCGTCACCGATCCAGAATTGGGCGCTTCGCTTCCACCTCTAGGATTTCCCCAAACATTGCAAGGCGGGCGCTTATGGCGAGCTTTCATCCAGACCTGTCTCCGCGCTGGCACCGCTGAGGCACAGCTGTGCTATCCCACGGCGCTTGATTCCCGCATCGCGCACGGCTGGGCGGCCGACGACGAAACGGTGCTCGTTCTTTTTGATGGAACTCCTGATCACAACCGTGTGGCGGCGGTTTGCTCACTATTGCCACTTCTCGGAGCGCTTTACCGAAATGAGCGGATGGCGTTCTCTGCCGCAGGCCAAGCGAAAGTTGCCAGAGAGAGTGCTGCGCACGCGAAAAAGTTGGCCGATGCACTTGACTATATCCGCGCCGAGCTTCAAACGGCTTTAGCCGTTCAGCAGGAGCAGATCGCCGAGCGGAAAAAGGCTGAAGAGGAG
>JALYJH010000249.1 GCA_030775415.1 Acidobacteriota bacterium
TCTTGTCGAACAACACCGCTGCGCGTCTGATCCGCGGGACGTGACAGTATAGACTGAACTGCTCCGAGGAAGGAAGGAAAGGCTGCTCTCATGACCAATCTCAAACCCGTGGACGTCGCCATCATCGGCGGTGGCTGGACCGGCCTCTTGTTGGCCAAGGAGATCACCGCGAAGACCTCGCAATCGGTCGCCGTTTTCGAGCGCGGCATCCCGCGCAAGACCGAGGACTACGCGGTCACGATGGATGAGCTCGATTACGACATCCGCCTGCGCATGATGCAAAACACCGCCGAGGAAACCATCACCCACCGACATTCGCTGAAGGACACCGCCGTGCCGGTGCGCCAGCACGGTTCATTCAATCCCGGCACCGGAGTCGGCGGATCGGGGGAACATTGGGGCGGCTTGTCCTTCCGCTTCCTTCCGGATGTCTTCACGCTGCGCACGCATCTCACGCAGAGGCATGGCGCGGCCAAGCTGCCCGAGGATCTTTCGATTCAGGATTGGCCCGTCACCTACGACGAGCTCGAGCCGCACTACTGGCAATCCGAGCTGTTGATGGGCGTGAGCGGCAAGGCCGGCAACCTGCGCGGTGAGAAGATCGATGGCGGCAATGTCTTCGAAGGGCCGCGCCAGCACGAATACCCCACGCCGCCGCTGAAGCATTCCTACGCGTCCAGCATGTTCGAGGACGCCGTGCGCAAACTGGGCTACCATCCTTATCCCACGCCTGCGGCGACCATTAGCGAGACCTATCGCAATCCCGATGGCATCACGCGACCGGGATGCGCCTACTGCGGCCACTGCGGGCGCTACGGCTGCATGATCGGAGCCAAAGCGCAGCCCACTAACACGCTGCTGCCGGTACTGGCCAAGCGCAAGAATTTCACGCTGCGCACCGGCAGTTGGGTACGCCGCATCGTGCATAAGGACGGGCGGGCGACAGGGGTGCAGTTCACCGACGCGAGCGGCGAGGAATTTTTTCAGCCTGCCGCTACCGTGATTCTGGCATCGTTCACGCTCAACAACGTCCGCCTGCTGGCGCTGTCGAAAATCGGCACGCCGTACGACCCCATGGCGCGCACCGGAACGCTGGGGCGCAATCTCACGCACCAGGTGCAAGGCAACACGCGCATCTTTTTCGATAAGCCGCTCAACGCTTTCATGGGCGCGGGATCGCTCGGCACGCGCATCTCGGACTTTGATGGCGATACCGGGCTCACCGGCTCCGAAGACGGGCTGCTGCGCGTCGGCATGATCGCGGTCAGCAGCAGCGGCGACGGCCCCATCGGCTCGTTCGGCGCCATTCCGCAGGGCGCCAGCAAATCCAACTGGGGTTCCGCTTGGAAAAAGGCCTCGCTCGAATGGAAGGATCACTCGGCGGCCGTCGGCCTGGCGGGGGAGCACCTGGCGTATCGTCAGAATTATATGGACCTGGACCCCACCTACACCGACAAGTTCGGCGATCCGCTGCTGCGTTTCACGCTGAATTGGACCGATCACGAGTTCAAGCAGAGGGAGTTCGCCGCCCAGATCCAGGCCAAGATCGCGCGTGAAATGGGCGCGAAATTCGATGATGGCTCGCCATCCCGTGCCCGCTACAACGTGATCAATTACCAATCGACGCATATCCAGGGCGGCGCCATAATGGGGACGTCTCCGGATAACAGCGTCGTGAATCGTTATATGCAGCACTGGAACGTGCCCAACTTGTTTGTGGTGGGTGCGTCCGCTTTCCCGCAAAACGCCGCGCCGAACCCGACCCTTACCGTGCTGGCTCTGACCTACCTTTCGGCTGACGCCATGATCAACCGCTACTTCAAGCATCCGGAGAATTTAATATGAAACGCAGAGAGTTCTTGACCGTGCCCGCGGCCGCCCTTGGGGGAACGCTGCTGTACACAGTGGCGGGCGAGCCATTCCGTTTGCAAGCCCAGAACGGCAACGTGAAAGTGCCGCTGCGCTTCTTTACTGCCGACGAGGCTCGCGTGGTCACCGCCGCCTGCGAGCGCATCTTTCCAAGCGACGCCGCCGGCCCCGGCGCGACCGAAGCCGGCGTGGTCATCTTTGTCGATCGCCAGCTCGCCGGGCCGTACGGGCGCGACAAGTATCGTTACACCAAGGGTCCGTGGGTTCAATCGGTACCGGAGCATGGCTATCAGGGCAAAGAAAACCCACAGGAGATTTACCGACAGGGAATCAAAGATCTCGGCAACTTTGCCAGCCTATCCGTCGAGGAACAGACTCAAAAGCTGACCGCCATCGAGCGCACGCGCTTCTTCCAGCTTTTGCGCACCCACACCATTGAGGGCATGTTTAGCGATCCCATGCACGGCGGCAACGCCGGTCTAATCGGGTGGCAACTGGTGGGCTATCCCGGGCCGCAGATGAGCTATCGCAATGAGATCGACAAGCACTTCGGGCAGCCTTGGCGGCCCAAGCCGGCCAGCCTGGAACAGATCATGGGACGTCCCGGAAAGCCCTGGGAAGACGAGAAGGGCTAGTCGGGTGGTGTCGTAAAAGTAGCCACCACGGATATTTTCGTCGACTGCTCGGCGTCGGTCGTTACCGAAATCTCGCAGGCGATTGCACGTCCACTTTTTTCCAGCGCAACATCAACCAATCCCAATCCACCAAGGATCGACTTTTCCACCGTCACCGCGAAGCCACGATTCTCAGCCCATCGTTTGATGAGCTCCTGAAGATATTTGTGCTGCTGGCCGCCACGTCCGGGGGGGCGAGAGACCACGGAGGCGGTGAGCGCGGGGGCGGATTCCTTTGATCCGGACGTCTGAAATACTGTGACCGTCTTGGTCGTTTGTCTCTTGGGTGGGCTGGGGGCATCGGTAATCGTAGGTTGATGATCTTGAAAGGTTGCGTATGAGGCGACCGACTTTTGAACTGCGTAGTGGTCACGTGAATGAGCAACAACCTGGGCGCGGCGCTCTTCGGCCGATTCGCGCGTAACCGTTGATAGGAGGCATCGTCTTCAAGTTGAAGTCGTACTCGGAGCGCTCGACACGGCAGACGGCTTCTCCCAGGCCAAGGTTTTGAAGATCGCGAGCCTTGAAGAATGAGAATCCGTCTTCAAGCTTTTTCGCGTCCGAATCTCCAAGCTGGAAGCAAACACGGGTAACGGATTGGAGATCACTGCGCTCGCAACATCGCTGTCCCGGTTCACCAACTGGTGGAGTTCTTGATGCGCCAGAATAAGCCCGAGCTCGCGCTCTGATACAATTGTCAACCATGATCGGTTTGACCAAAGCGTGTCTTTTCTTTCTGATCGCGGGCGCTGCGTTTGCGCAGGACGAATACGTCCCGCGTGACGAAGTCACTCCGCACGGACTTGCTCCGTCGATGCAGGTCATCGAGCTTAAATCCGCGCCAGGAACCCGTTCGTTCCAGGTTCTGATGAGCAAGGGGGATGAGGTCGCTTCCGGGCTTTTGGATTTTGCTGAAAAGAACCACATTAGAAACGCCCATTTCACTGGTATTGGGGCTTTCGATCATGCGGTCCTCGGCTGGTACAACATCGACAAGCGCCTCCACAAAAAGCTTCCGATCGATCAGGAGATGGAAGCGGAGTTCACCGGGAACATCACGGTTGACCGAAATGGCAAGTACAACGTCCACGCGCATTGCGTCGTTGGAACTTCAGACGGCAGCGCCAAAGCCGGGCATTTCGTGATGGGCCATGTGAGCGGGGTGATGCAGATTCATGTGGAGGACTCTGAGCCGCTGGTGGCGCAGGCACCTGTTCAGGCAACAGCGGCGAAATAGGCTTTCAGGAAATTCAGATCGAACGTCCCTTTTTTCAGATCGTGCCCCGCGCCTTCGATGATCTTCAACTCGGTGCGGCCGGGGATCAGCTTTAAGGCTGCGGTCATTTCTTCAATCGTCCCGAACGGATCTTTTGTGCCGTGAATGAATAGCGAAGGCGTTTGCAGATTTGGAAGGTGGGCCGTCCGGGCCTGGGCCGGTTTATCGGGCGGATGCAGCGGGTATGAGAACAGCACCAGCGCGTCGCAAACGCCCGGCTTCTCGGCAGCCAGCATTGTCGACTGGCGACCGCCGTACGAATGTCCGCCCAGCACGACCGGCCCTCCTGCGATCCTGCGCATCGCTTGAACTGCTGCTTCAAGTCCCGCGCGATCCTCATTAGCAGCCGACG
This sequence comes from Acidobacteriota bacterium, assembly GCA_030775415.1. Classification (GTDB taxonomy): domain Bacteria; phylum Acidobacteriota; class Terriglobia; order Bryobacterales; family Bryobacteraceae; genus Palsa-187. The sequence goes on from JALYJH010000249.1 coordinate 4,172, forward strand.
GAGCCGACGGTCCAAAAAGCCGCTTTTGGCGAAACGGCAGATCGCAGCGGAGTACCGTCACTCCCGTCTCGGTCAGGAATTCCGCCACAGCGACGAGCATTGGCGCCGCGGCGTTCGCGCCAGCCATGTCGCTTTGTAGGCGTCGGAGCTTGGGCGGCTACCGGGATTGGCGGCTACCTGAGATCGAGGAGTTGCAAGGACTTTATGATCCATCGGTGAGCAGAACCATAATGGACAATGACGGAAATGAGTTCATAGCACACATCAAAGGCGCGATCGAAATCAGCGGAGGTCTTTGGAGCGCAAACAAGGACGGGTCGGGGAAGGCGTGGTACTTCTCCTTCTTCTATGGGAATCGGCGCTCCAGCTCTCTCGATACCCACCCTGGTAATGCGTTGTGTGTACGCCGTTCCGGAGCGTGATGCAAGACCTTTGATGATTTGATTCTTTGGTTATTTGGTTTCCGAAAGTTTTGGGACTCTATGACGGTGGCCGTTCGATTCGCCACGCCCCGCCTATCATCCCGGGCGCCTGTATTGAAAAATCGGGTATAGCGCACGGTCGATCCAACACGACTACTGGGTGATCAAGATGGGGACAAGGCGGCGCGGTCCTGATCCGCGAATGGAACTTTCTGCGGACTGTTCTCGATGAACTCCGCTATCCCGGCCGGGCTGGCTCGAATACGCTGCCCGTCGCTGGCGCTGGCTCTCCGGCCCGCTGCAAACAACCTGATCCGGGTGATAACGGGACGACTCGAAGGGCTCTCGGCAATATGGGCAGCGGGGAAGGACCACATCGCCCGGCCCCGCGCAGCGAGCATTTGGTCCTCAGTTAAGGCTGCCACGAGGGCTGGCGATTTTGTCTTGATGCTTTCCGCTGTCTCGCCGACTTGTACGTTCAAGGCTGGACCTGGAATTGTGTTGAGGGCAGCACGGAATGCCGGATTCCTATTCGCCAGCTTTTGGGCTGCCGCATAGGCCTCCGGGATCTCGCCTGCGGCCCTGCGATATAGGACGTCCTCAAGTTCTTGCTGTTCAGCGGCATCTAATCCGGTCACATG
>JALYJH010000250.1 GCA_030775415.1 Acidobacteriota bacterium
ACAGACGATGACGACTCGATTGACTTCAAATCTATCAGTGCATCCGAACTGAAAACCGCCGGAGATTGCAACAGTCAAAGTGAGTTTTGGAAGGATTTCGTTGGCTTGCCATTTGGCTGGGGGTGGGTTACGATCAACCAGCAAGGATACTGCGATGGGCTACTTCTCAGCTTCAGCGGGATCGAACCACAGATCCTCGTCAGCGTCACTGCTTCATCTCTGAAACTGCGCCGAATCTCGCGTTGATTATGGGGTCAAATATCCGAGCGCCGCAGCTTACGCCGGACTTCGCTCAATCCCCAGTTGGTCCGCCACTCTTTCGAGCGTCGTGACCAACCTCTCCACGTGCGCTTCCGAATGCGCCGCCGTGCAGGAAATCCGTAACAGGTTCTGCGCCGCCGCCGGCCGCAGCACGGGATTAATATAAATCCCCTCCGCGAGCAGCGCCTTGCACAGACGGCACAAACTAACCTCGTCCTGAATGACCACCGGGACAATTGCCGTCTCGCCGTCCAGCACCACAAACCCGCGCGAGCGCAATTCGCTCCGCAGCAACTGTGCGATCCGCAGCAGATGCTCCCGCCGCTCCGGCTCGTTGCGAATAATCTCCAGCGCCGCCGCAGCCGCTGCCACTGAAGCCGCTGGCAAACTAGCCGAGAAAACAAACGGCCGCGCCGTGTGCTTCAAATAATCCACCACCGCCCGCTCGCCCGCGATAAACCCGCCAACCGATGCCAGAGATTTACTAAACGTGCCCATCACGATATCGACATCGTCGAGCACGCCCAAATGCTCCGCCGCCCCAGCGCCCGTAGGACCCAGCACCCCAATCCCATGCGCTTCGTCCACGTAAACGCGCGCGCCATAATACTTGGCCAGCTTAGAAATTCCCCGCAGGTCGGCAATATCGCCTTCCATGCTGAACACGCCCTCGGTGATGATCAGAATCCGCTCATCTGGCGGGCAATTCTCCAGGCATCGCTCGAAATGCTCCAAATCGTTATGCCTGAACCGCGCCGTCCGCGCCGGAGACCGCAGCGCCCCTTCCACCAGACTCGCGTGCAGATTGTGATCGCAAATCATGGCATCGCCCTTTTCGGTTAATGCCGAAAGCGCCGCATAATTCGCCTGAAAGCCGGTCCCGAAAATGACCGCCGCTTCCTTTTTCATGAATGCCGCCAGCTCATGCTCCAGGCTGACGTGCAGATCCAACGTGCCATTCAACAGCCGCGACCCGCTGCACCCGCTGCCGTACTTATGGATCGCCGAAATAGCGGCTTCGATCACCTTGGGATGCGTAATCAGATCCAAATAGTCATTGGATCCGAACATTAAGACCCGCCGGTTGCCCAGGCGCACTTCCCCAGGTTCGCAGCCCTTGCGCTCCTCAAAAACCTCGAAGTACATGTACAGGCCCGCGTCCTGCAAATCATTGGGACGCGTAAAGTTCCTGCACTTCTCAAAAATATCGTTTGACCCGCTGGTCTTCTTCCGGGTGGCACTGCCGGTAGCCGATGCACGCATAGATCTCAATTCCATTCGTAGATTCGGTACGTCTTATACCGCTTTACGCCCATCAGTTCTGCCGACCGATTCATTAAAGTGTTATCTTCCAGTATCCACGACATTTCACACTCGCCGTCATATCCCAGTTTCAATGCGTTACGTACTAGCGTAGCGTAAAACCCCGCAGCCACCCCGGTAGTCCGGTATTCCTCGGTAACCCCCAAGGCTATCACGCGGACATCTTTGATCAATCGTTGATGGTACAAGATTTTGAGAAGCCCTGTCGGAAGCAGGCTTCCCTCGGCCTTTTTAAGCGCATGGTTGACATTCGGCAGCGCCAGCGCGAATCCCACCACGCGCCCCCTTACCTCGCCCAGCAACACCAGCTCGGGCTTCAAAATCTGCTTCATTTCCTTGCCCATGAGGACAAATTCCTCGCGGCTCATCGGGATGAAGCCCCAGTTCACGCTCCACGCGGAATTGTAAATCTCCCAAACCCGCATCACTTCCGCATCGAAATTTTTTACGTCGATGGGCCGGATCTTCAACTCGTGCTTCGCCATGGCTTTGTTCGCCACGCGCTCGATCTTCCTGACGTCCACCTGCGGAGCCAACCCCCCGTAAGCGTACAAATCTTTAGCTTTGCTCAATCCGGCGTGCTCCAGCAGCCCTGGATAGTAACGAGGATTGTAGGTCATCATGACCTTCGGGTCTGAGTCGAAACCATCCACCAGGATCCCGCATTCGTAATTGGTGGAAGGGTTTACCGGCCCGCGCAAAAACTGAGCCCCGCGCTCCGCCGTCCATTTCCGTGCCGTCGCGAGTAGCCCCCGCGCCACTGCCAAATCGTCGACGCACTCAAAGAACCCAAAGAATCCAGCATTTTCGCTATGAAACTGATTGTGGTTCCGATCCAGAATCGCCGCGATTCGACCCACTACCTTCCCGTCCCGCCGCGCCAGAAAGAACTCCGCATCGGCATTTTTATAGAACGGGTGCTTCTTGCGATCCAGCAGATCCTTCACCGCAATCCGCAGCGGAGCCACCCAATTTGGATTCCCGCGATACAGCCCAAAAGGAAATTCGATGAATTCCTTCAGCGCGCTCTTGCCGTCTACCGCAACAATATCAATCTTTTGCGAGTCCGCCATGCCCTAAGACAACCTGCCGTACAAGGCCGGCGTAGCCAGAATCAACACCCCAGCCAGAAGCATTCCCGCGGCAACGTCCACTGTGTAATGATACCGAAGATAAACCGTAGAAAAAATAATGCACGCCGCGTAAATGAAATACACCTTCCCCCACGTCCTCGAAAGCCGCCTGCTCCCCCACCATGCCAGAATCGCCAGTTCCGTGTGTCCGCTGGGAAAACAATCGTAAGCCGCCGATTCCAGCTTATCCAGCGACGATTGCAGCAGCCCGAACACAAACATCCCCTGCAAAGGAACATGCTGCAAGTCCCGCAACGCAAATCGCGGCCCCCGCGCCGGAACCGCAAAATACCCGATGTATGACGCCAGAAATCCCGTAGCGATTACAAACGCATAAAACCGGAACTTTTCATACTCGCGCCGCGCCCAAAACCGCCAGGCTACGAACAGCACCGCCGGAATAAACAACGTGTAGACGATCTGCAAAAATTCCGTAAACGGCCGGCTCTGCACACGCTCCAGCCAAACCGTAGGATTCGCATGCCAGATTTCGAAATCCAAGTGGGCTAGCCACGCATCCGCGTCCGTCCCCCGGATAGCCGGAATCAGAATCGACATCTCGCGATAACAGATAGAAACGTAAAGTAGCGGATACCAATGCCGGAACACACGGCTAATGCGGCCCGGCCGCTTCACCGCGATCACCACCACCGCCGCACAGGCCAGGTGCACTGCAAACCAGAATCCCGCGTCCGGCACGCGATTCCAGAAACCCGCAATCAGCGCCCCGGTGATCGCCAGGTAGCTCAGCACGACTCTGTCGACAGCCCAAAATCTCAATATCTCAGCCACCCGTTCTCCCGATACCACTCCAGCGTCAGCGCCAACCCCGCGTCGAGCGATGTTCGCGCCTCAAACCCAATTTCCTCAGCGGCTCGCCGCGTATCGCATGTCCAGTAACGGCACTGCGCCTCAGCCACCTTGTCCCGCGAAATAATCCCCGGCTTCCCCGTGAGCCGCGCCCACATCTCCGCGCCCCACCCAGCAGCGTAGGCGGCGCTCTGCGGAACCCGCATCACCCGCGCCGGACGCCCCATAATCCGCGCAGCCGAGTCCCGCAACTGCCCCCATGAAACCGCAGTCGAGTTCGCCAGAAAATAAGTTCTGCCCCTAGCAGCACAAGCCGCGATCAGCCCCTCCACCAAATCTCCTACATAAATCGCACTAAACCATCGCTCCCCCGCACCGATCTGAAGCGCGATTCCCTTACTCAGCGGCTTCAACATCTGAAACACGTCCGTGTCGCGAGGCCCATAAACCACCGGCGGCCGCACAATCACCGCGTCCGGCACCAGCCCCCTGACAACCCGCTCCCCTTCGAGTTTCGATTTCCCATAATGCGTAAGCGGCCGCGCCTCGTCGTCTTCCCTTACCGGCGTCCCGTCCAAACTAGGACCGACGGCCGCCAGCGAACTCACGTGCACAAAGCGAATCCCTCGCCCCGCCACCGCCGACGCCAATTTTTCCGTAGCGCGAACATTTCCCAAATAATAATCCTCAACCCGCAGAGCCTTGGTGGTCCCCGCCAGATGCATCACCAGATCCACGCCCTCCAGAGCCTCCTCCACCCCCGCGCCACTGATCAAGTCCCCCCAAACCACTTCGGCGCGCATCGCCAATCGACGCCGCAGCAGACACCGCACCCGCTCCCCGCGAGCACACAGCGCCTCCACCAGATGCCCCCCAATGAACCCGGAGCCCCCAGTGACTAAAATCACTAAACCCCTCTCTGATTCCCAAACAAATCGATATGCAGCCGCGGCCCGTAGCGAAACTTTTCGCGCTTGCAAATCTCCACCAGCCACTTGGACTTCTCGTAAATAGCCTCCGGACTAATCCCCTCCGGCATCAGCACCACCCGCCCCCGGTCCGCCCCCGTCTCCCGCAGAATCTTCTCAATCTCCGCCAGATCCTCAGCCTCTGAAACCACAAATTTCAACTGGTAAGGATACTCAGCCATCAGCCGCTTCAGCACCTCCGGCTGGTACCGTAGCTTGTCATGCTGCGCGGCCCACTTCCCCCCCTCCCGCCGCGTCGGCGTAGAGTTCTTGAGCTTCGGACTGATACTCATCAAATCGCAAGCCACCGCCTGATAAACCGTTCCCGCCGTCTCCATCGTGATGTGAAACCCAAAATCCCGCAGCCGCTCCGTGAGCAGCACAATGTCCGGCTGAATCATCGGCTCACCGCCCGTAACCACCACGTGCTTCGCCCAGTGCTTGCGCACCGCCGCCAGAATCCCCCCCATTAGCAAATCTTCGCCTTCAGGTTTCCAGGAAGTGTAAGGCGTATCGCACCAACTACAGCGCAAATTACATCCGCTCGTCCGCACAAAAACGCTCGGGACCCCAGCCAGCATCCCCTCGCCCTGAATCGAATAAAAAATCTCCGAAATCTTCATCGCAAAACTACCGGATCGCTAATCCCCGCCTCCGCAAAACCCTTCGCCCGCAGCAGGCACGAATCGCACTCGCCACAAGGCTTTCCCTGCGCATCCGGATCATAACAGCTATGCGT
>JALYJH010000251.1 GCA_030775415.1 Acidobacteriota bacterium
CTTGCTGGTCTTTGAAAAGTGACTGAATGAACCAGTTTTCTGCTCTCTCCCATTTCCTCCCGCGGCAATTTACATCACCAGAGAATCGATTCTCTCCTGTCCCGCCCTCTCCACAATGTTTCCAGGACGGCTAGCCCATCGCTTTCGCAACGGGCGCGGATACCAACTTAACTACGACGATTAGCCTGCGCAGGCTGTACAACTGACTGGAGTATGCACCCGCGTTGCGTGGACTGTGGAAGTGCAAACTGCGATGTCGTTGAGTAGGCGTAGGATGTAAGAAAGGAATTATGTGGGATTTGCAAACATTTGGGAAATAATGATGCTGTGGAAAGGAGTGGTGGCGTGGTCCGTCACTTTAATCGCGCTTTACCGGGCTGCGCCTCGCCTCGCGCCGCATCGCCCAGCGCTTGCTCGAATCGCAATCGGATTTTTGGCTCTCATTTTGCCGGCTGGCTTCTATAGTGCACTCAGCCACAGACCTTTAATCGGCTATGATCCAAACCAAGGGCCTCTCGTCACCGCTCTTGGTGTTGCCGCTGGCGGGGGATTTTTCGCCGCATTGATTGCGGCGCGTTCGTTATGTTTGGCGAAGCGCGGCGTTCATCTTGAAGAGTCACGCCAACTTGGCGGTCAGCATTCGAGGACGCCGGCGGTGTGGAGCTACGGATAAGGAGTTCTCAAATGTCTGCTCGTTTTTTTCTAGCTCTCCTTCCATTTTCACTTTTCGCTTCCGTCGCTCCCGCCCAAGGGCAAACGGCGGCCGCCGAGCGGGCGTCGAGGATTGCAAGTCTTTCCAACCAGCTGCGGTGGCACGATGAAGTAGGCCGGCAACGTTATGCCGCGGCAAGAGACGGCCTCACGCGGCAGATATTAAATGAAATCGATGGATTTATTTCGGATAGCTTTCGGCCAGATAACGCAACGGCGGATCAAGTTAAATCCGGGTTGGATACTGTACTGGGGAAAAAGCAGGGTGATCGGCGAAACAACTTCGCCTTTCTGCTTGATCTTCCGAGCGGCCAATTTTTAATCGCCGGGGTCGAGTTGTGGCGGGGAGGCGAAGCAATCGCGGAGAACGCGATTTCCATCCGCGCGTATAGGGTGGCCGAGAGTAAGTTCGTGCCGGTGGCGGACGCGAGCGATCTCAGCAGCAGTTACCCGGACAATCCATATCTTGAGGATTTGCATGCTTCCGTTTTGACTACTCCTTCTGCTGCGGAAGGATTCTGGTTCATCGTTTTGGCGGACGTGCCTCCGCAGTCGCCGCCCAGCGTCGCTGTGCGTATTTATGCATTTGACGGCGAAGGGTTTCGCGCGATATGGGTTCCAAAAAATATTTTGGCTGAGACCGTGGAGTCGGCAGTGCAGATAACCGACGACGGGTTTATCCTCCAAAGGCTGGTGGACAAATCGGGGGTTGCTGCTCACTCCCCAGAGACAGTCGTTCATGAGCGCTATTTAGTTTCCGCGGAAGGTGTGCAAAAACTAAATGCGTGGGAGACCGAACGCTAGGCGGCTGTTGTGACCGGATACTTGACTTGACTCAGGCTTCGAAGGAGTAGGAAACTCTTGGCGGTGCCATTCGCAAAGGATCGAACCATGCTGCGCTCATACGGCCTGCGAGCGAAGCGGATGAGCGTCCTGATCTTGCTACTCGCGGGCATTTGCCTGAGCGCTACGGCGGCCGATAAGGTGCTCGATCTCACAACGCCTGAACCTGCTGACGCTGTCTCTTCCTCCTGGACGGCGCTCGGTATACCTGCACCTCCACCGGTCCCATTCGCGGCCGAGGTGACGCTACAGGAGATCTGGCCAATCAACGTGTCGCATGTAGATAAGGTGAGAGTGGAAATTCTGCTGCGCAATACCGGGCAAGATGCCATTGCGATACCGGTATCCCGAAAATTCGGGGAAGTTTTCAAGTCCGGCAACCGCGATGAGCGCGTGCTCGAAGTGTCCCTGGATCTCACTCCGACCGGATCGAGCGCGAAAGAATTACAAACGATGCCGCATACGATTGCGCTCACGGGCGGATCGGCGGACGTACCCGGCTCCATGATCTCGTTGGAGCCAGGCGAAACTCTCTCGATTCAAACTGTACAGGACCTCGGCGGGACTTGGGCTTGGCGCAACGCGGGCCATATGATTGTGCCGGTGACGGCTAGAGCCGCGGTTCAGCAAATATTCTTGCGTTCCGATAAGACTTCATACAATAACATTGTGGAGCAGAACGTTTCGAAACGAATTTCTTCGAGCAACACAATCGACATGACCTTTGCCTGGAAGGAGTAGGGGGGACCGGAAGCCGATTGGTAATGCTGCTAGGCCAGCTTGGCAGTCAATAACCATTCGAGGACGCCGGCGGGGGTGGGGCCGGTGGCTTCTACGTCGATGCGGACTAGGGCGCCTTTGCGGAAGTGGACCATTTCGCGGGTGCTGCCTAGGAGGTAGGCTACGGTTGCGGAGAATAGCGGTTCGTGGCCGGCGAGGAGCACTGCGGATTCGCTGCGGTGTTCGCGGATGGCGTTCCAGACTTCTTGCGGGGAGGAGTCGGGGACCAGGGCCGGGATGCGCACGATCTTGCCGTCGTAGCCGAGTTCGTGGGCGGCGATTTCGGCGGTTTCGAGGGCTCGGCGGAGGGGGCTCGACAGGATTAATGACGGGCGGACGCCGGACTGGTGGGCGCGTTCGAGGACGCGACGGAGTTTGGAGCGGCCTTCGTCGGTAAGGCGGCGGTCGGCGTCGCGGCCAGTGGCGGAGCGGTCTTCGGCAATGCCGTGGCGTAGCAGGTAAATCTCCATATAAAGGACCATCATACGTGGTCTGGTATGCTGGGAGGTAGAAAGGCGTTCTCTTTATATATGCCTCGCCGCTTGCAATTTATCGTTGTGGCTTTTTCCTCTGCTATCGTCGCGCTGCTGTTGTTCGGAGCGGTGGGACGGAGCGCTTCGCCGGATTCACCCTACACTAATTTGGGCGTTTACAGCGAAGTGCTGTCGCGCATCAAGGCGGATTACGTGGAAGAGCCGGACATGAAGGCGGTGACGGTGGGGGCGATCAATGGGATGCTGGAGTCGATTGATCCGCATGCCAGCTATTTGAATGCCGATCAATACAAACAATATTTAAAGCTCAAGGACACGAAGAAGGCGGACGTTGGATTGGTGCTGGCGAAGCGCTTCGGGTATATGGCGGTGGAAGACGCGATTCCGGGATCGCCGTCGGCGAAGGCCGGGTTCAGCACGGGCGATGTGATTGAATCCATCAATAATGTTTCGACGCGCGATATGCCGCTGGCTTTTGCGGAGCAACTGCTCGAAGGAGACGCGGGTACGGCGGTGGAATTTGGGGTCCTGCGCGTGGGGCAGACGGAAGACAAGAAAATCAGCGTGGTGCGCGGGGCGATCGCCTATCCGGAAGTTACGGGCAAGATGGACGAACAGACGGGCGTGATTGCGGTACAGACGCTGATGCCGGGCCGCGTGCGGGAAGTGGCGGCACAGGTTGCGGCGCTCGAAAAGCAGGGCGCGAAGAAGCTGGTGCTGGATTTGCGGCATTGCTCGACGGGTCCGGACGAGGAAGGGATCGCGCTGGCGAATTTGTTTCAGGACAGCGGGCTGATCACTTATACGCTGGGGCAGAAATCAGTTCGTCAGGATTTCAACGCACAAGCGTCGAAGGCAGTGACGAAGCTGCCGCTGGCGGTGATCGTGAATCGTTCGACGGCGGGCGGCGCGGAGATCGCGGCGGGAGCGCTGTTGAATTCGAAGCGCGCGAAGGTAGTAGGCGAGCGCACTTACGGGGACGCGGCGGTGCGGCGCGCGGTGTCGCTCAATGACGGCAGCGCGGTGATTCTTTCGGTGGCCAAGTATTATTCGCCGGACGGGAAATCGATTCAGGATAATGGTGTGACTCCGAACGTGCTGCAAGCGGAAGCGGAGACGGCGGCACCCGATGGGGCTGCCGACGATAGCTTGGCGGATGTGGCGCCGGACGATACCAAAAAGCCGGGCGTTGACGAGTTGATGAATCGGGCACTGAAAGTTCTGGAGTAACAAACAACCGACCATGCCGTTGTACGAGTATCACTGCTCTAAGTGTGACAAGACCATCGAAGTAATGCGCAAGTTTTCGGATCCACCGTTGACCGAGCATGAGGGCTGCGGGGGCGAGCTGGAGAGGCTGCTATCCGCGCCGGCGTTCCAGTTGAAGGGCACCGGTTGGTACTTGACCGATTACGGCAAGGGTGGAACGAAGCCGGCTCCCGCCAGCGAGGCGAAACCAGGGGAGCCGAAGGCGGCGGAGTCTAAGGGGTCCGATGACAAGGGTTCCGACTCGAAGGCCGCTGGGGACAAGGGCTCTGAGAGTAAGAGCGAGACTAAGACGGAAGCGAAGCCTGCGGCTACGCCTGCTAAGTCTGACTAGTGCTCTCCGTTTAGCGCTTTCACACAAACCCGCGAGACACACGTTTACCGATGGCGTCTTAGAATATACGCTGCTGGCGTTGCAGGGTGCCGAAGCTGCCTATGTTCGAGATTGCGAAGGATACGTGGAACTGGGTTTCGTCGGGGATGCCCGGGATGCCGCGGTTAAAGCGGCCGTATTGGACACTTAGTCCGCAGCAGTCGGTGTTATAAGTGGACTCGGTCTGGGAATAAACCATCACGCCCCGGATGTAATCGTAATAGGCGCTAAATCCAAAGCTGAAGCCTTTGCGGGTTTCCGAGCCGTAGGAAATTACTCCACGAATCTGGTTGGCGGCGGGGGCAAGGAGGGGATCGGGCCGGACCAGGGCATGGCCCACGGAGATGTGGTAAAGCTTAATGCGTCCGTCGACGGAAAGGCTGCTGTCGGCGACGCGATGGAGCAAAGGGTCATAGTCAGCGCGCCACTCGAGACCCACCTTGGACTGGACGCGCAGAGCGCTTACGACGGGGGACGAACGGCGGATGCCGTCGAGAAAAGCGTAGCCGTTGAGGTTGAGTGAATCGGTGAAGACGTTGCGCTGGCCGGGAACGATGGCGCCGCCGAAGGTGGGATCGAAATAACGGTCGTACCAAAGCTGCCAGGTGACAAAGTCGGTGATCACTCCGTTCTTGTCTTTCGCCAACAGGCGGTTGGCGAGCGAGAAGCGGATCTGATTGGTGTTGGTGAGAACGTCGGATTCGTCGAAGTGGATCAGCTTCTGAAAATTGTCGATTCCGGTG
>JALYJH010000252.1 GCA_030775415.1 Acidobacteriota bacterium
AAGCTGAGGGCTTCGCCGAAATCGAAGGCGATTACGGAGTTACGGGTGTACTTGAGCATGAAGTAGCGCAGCGCGCCGATGGCAATTTGGGTGGCGGCGCGGCGGCGCGACTCCTCGGGCTCGGCGGCCTGGCGGGAGGTGACTTCGTCGAGGGCTTTCTCGATTAGTTTGTCGATGAGGTCGTCGGCTTTGACGCCCAGGCCTTTGCGGCCGGAGACTTCTACGTAAGGTTTACGTTTGTCTTCCTCGGAGAGTTCGATTCCCATCTCGATGCAGGTGCGCGGGGAAAGGGCGACCATTTCATAGGAGAAGTGAATGCTATTGTCCGCCTGCTTGGGGAAGTCCAGCGCGCGGAGTCCGGCTACTACTACGTCTTGCAAATAAGACTGGCGGGAATCGATTACGTTATAGACGCGCGAGCCTCCGCCGAATTGGGGGGAGTTGGTTGCCTGCGGGTTAACGGTGGAGGACCAGACTTCGTGGCCGTTGGGATAAGTGTGCCACTTGAAGTAGCGGAAGTCCTTGCCGAGGAGGCCGAATTTCCATAGTTGGTACGCGATGTCTTTACCCACGTAGGTGACGGTGCCGTTGGAGCGGACGATTACTTTGCTATCGTCGTCGCCTTCGACCGAGCCCTCGCGGAATGCTGAGCCGGGCATAACCCAGCAGCCGTTGTTTTTGCCTTCGGTTTCAAAATAAATGGCTTGGCGGGCTTTCAGGAGCTCGAACGCGGTGGCCCAGAATTGGAGCTGCAGGATTTCGCTTTCGCGGGGGAGGACGTCGTAGACGATGTTGAGGCGCCACATGGTGGCCAAGTGGGTTTTTACAATGGCGTCGGCGACGAGATGGCCGAGGGCGGCGTCTTCGCTCGATCCTTGCTCGATTTGATGGAGCATATCGCGGCGCCATTGCAGGGCGTCCGGGTGCTCGGCGTAATAGGTGGAGATGCGCGCGTAGAGATCCCAGCAGAGGTAATCGAAGCGGGTGGTTGCAATCAGGTTTTTGACGTCCGCCAGGGATTTGTTTTCCAGGTGGCGGAAGGCGACCACGACGTCGGCGACCTGGACGCCGGTGTTATCGATGTAGTTCTGCACTTCGACGTTACGTCCAGCGGCGCGCAGCATGCGGACGAAGGTGTCGCCTAGAATGGCATTGCGCAGGTGGCCGATGTGGGCGGCCTTATTGGGATTGATATTGGTGTGCTCGACGATAATTTTGCCCAGGGCGGGGGCCGCGGGAGCGGTGTCACCGGAAAGCAGGCCGGCGGCGTAATATCCGCGATCCAGGCGCAGGTTGAGGTAGCCGTTGCCGGCAATTTCGATGGCTGAGACGCCTTCGATGGATCCCACCGCGGTTGACAGCTCCGCGGCGATGGCCTTGGGCGATTTCTTCAACTGGCGCGCCAGCTGGAAGGCGGCGGGCACGGCGATTTCGCCGAAAGAGGGCTGTTTGGGCTGCTCGGTCTGCGCGGGTCCGGCTACGCCGTAGAGCGCTTGGATGCGCGCGGCAAAGGCTTCCGCAATGCGTCTTTCTAATAAATGAAACATGGAAGAACCAGTATGCCAGCACGCGCAAGCTACAATGGAGTTGTGCCTAAAGTTACCTTCGTGGATATTGGCCGCACGGTGGAGTTTGAGTCGGGGAAACTTCCTTATCAGGAACATGGGAAGCCGGAATCGATTCTAGACATCGCGCTGAACTTTGGCATTCAACTGGAGCATGCCTGCGGCGGGAGCTGCGCTTGCACTACCTGCCACGTGCATATGAAGACGGGGGCCGAGGTCAATCTTTCGCCCATGGAAGAGGACGAGCTGGATCGCGTGGAAACGGCGGGCGACCTTACGCTGGAATCGCGGCTGGGCTGCCAGGCTATCGTCAAGGGCGATGTGGTGGTGAAGATGCCGGCGTGGAATCGCAACTACGTGAGCGAAGGCGGCGGATCTTTAAATCTGGGTGACGCGATTCCTCCTCCTGCTAAGCCGCCGGACGCTCCTGAGCCTCCGGGGCACTAACGCATCACTGCTGTTTCAGGATGGAATCAATCAGCGCTCCCGCGACGTCCGCGGGCTCAGTGACGTTTACGCTCACGCGCTGGCCTTCTTGCACGATTTGAATCCCGTCGAACGCGCGCGCTAGCTCGGGGCGGGTTTTGGGCGTCATCATGCGGCCTAGACCAAGAAATCCTTGGAGAGCGTCGTGAAGTTGCCGGGCGTCCTGGGGGTTAGCGGCGATCCCGGTAAGAGTGCCTTTGGCGGCGTCGGTGAAATCGAAATAGAAGGCGCCGGTTGAAACCAGCCCCAACACTTTATTCACATTTTGCAGATTGCCGGTGAGCGGGAGGTTGACCGGTCCGCCCGCGTAGGCGCCCCAGAACTGAGTCTGGCGGGGAATTTCTTTGGTGAGAGCGCTCAGACGCTGGGGAAGGCCGGTAAGCGAGCTGCGCTGATCAACCAGCCAGCGCAGGGTGGGCGTGTCGGCGACGGCGATAGTGCTGGAGTTGACCATCAGCATGGCCTGCCGATCGTCGCCAAACAAGGTGAAGCCCTGATAGCCGAAGCGGCGCACGCCTTTTTTTGAGAAATCGGGGGCCATCAGTTCGTCGGCGAATTTACCACGGCCCAGTACGAAGCTCTGCTGGCCGGTGGAGACGAGCAGCAGGTTCCACAGGCTTTTGTCAGGGTTGATGCCGGTGCCGCGGGCGATGCGGTCAATGATCGAAATTTTCCCGCCGCTCAAATACTTTTGATAGATTGGGGTCTTGACGAGGTTCTCGACGCGCAGGCCCACCAGCAGAGTGGCGTCGCCGGGGATCAGCGACGCGAATTGCGGGTCAATGAAGACGCTGGTCGTCTGGGGTAGCGGCGAACAGGCGGCCAGCAGCAGAGTGGCGAACAGGAGACTATTTCGCGGCCGCAAATTTTTCCACCGCTTTCATCACACGCAGAAAATTGCCGCCGTAGATTTTGCGGATGTCTTCGGCGGAGTAGCCGCGCTCCAGCAGCGCGCGAGTGAGGTTGGGGAACTTGGACACATCTTCGAGACCGACGGGAGCGCAATCGATGCCGTCAAAATCGCTACCGATACCGATGGCATCGATGCCGGCGATTTTGCGAATGTGATCGATGTGGTCGACCACGTCGTCGATGGTGGCGTGCGGGGGGTTCGCATTCGTCAGGAAATTGCAATAGAAATTTACCTGGACGACGCCACCCTTCTTGGCTAGCTCCGTGATCATCTGGTCAGTCATATTCCGCGGCACGTCGGCGAGGGCGCGGCAGGCCGAGTGGGACGCGATCAAGGGGGCGGTGCTGACGGCTAGGGCGTCGTAAAAAGTTTTGTCGGCAACGTGCGAGATGTCGACCATCATGCCGAGGCGATTCATTTCGCGGACGACATCTTTACCGAAATCGGTGAGGCCGTTGTGATGGGTAACGGACGCGTCGTTAAGATCGCCCGAGGAATCGGCCCAATGATTGGTGTTGGTGTGGGTGAGCGTCATGTAGCGCACGCCGCGGCCGTAGAATTCGCGCAGCTTGTCGAGGCTGTCTTGAATGGCGTGTCCGCCTTCGATGCCGATCAGGGCAGCGATCTTTCCTGACTTATGGGCCGCTTCGATTTGGGCGGCGGTGGTGGCGAGGACAAAATCGTTGGGATAGCGAGCGACGATGTCGTTGCGAATGACGTCGATCATTTGCTGGGCGCGATCGTAGGCGCGGGAGCCGAGTCCGAAGTTCGCTCCGACGTAGGCGGCGAAGAAGACTGCACCCACGCCGCCTGCTTTCAGGCGCGCTAGATCCGTGTGGGCCATGGGCGCCGGGACTCCGATATCGATGGAGGCGCCGGTGAAGGGACGATCCTGGCCAGCCTGCTCAGTGGGGAAATCGTTGTGCGTGTCGATTAAGAGCGCGGATGCGTGGACGCGTTTTACTTCGGCGTCGGTGACGGTGCGTTTTTGAGCTGCGAGTGTCATCGTTACCAAAAGGGCCGCTAGAATTTTATTTCGCATCGCGCCAGTTGTCTCCTACGCCTACGTCTACTACCAGCGGCACGTCCAGCCGCTCGACGCTTTCCATCTCCGATTTCACCATAGTGCGGACGGCGTCCACTTCTTCGGGGGGGGCTTCGAAGACTAATTCGTCGTGGACCTGCAGGAGCATTTTGGTTTGGAGGCCGCTTAAATGTTGATGAATACGGATCATGGCTAGTTTAATTAAGTCGGCGGCGGTGCCTTGGAGAGGGGTGTTGACGGCGGTGCGCTCGGCGAAGTTGCGCGCGTTGGGGTTCTTGCTTTGCATGTCGGGAATGGGGCGCTTGCGGCCGAACATGCTTAACGCCACGCCGGTGCGGCGGACTTCGGCAATGGTTTGGTCAATGAAGCGGCGGACGCCGGCGTAGCGTTCGAAATAGGCGCGGATGTAGAGATCGGCTTCTTTGCGATCGATGCCTAGCGATGACGCGAGGCCGAACGCGGTCTGGCCGTAGACGATGCCGAAGTTCACGGCCTTGGCGTTGCGGCGCTGCTCGGGAGTGATCATTAGGGGAGGGACTCCGAAGACTTCGGCGGCGGTACGGGTGTGGATGTCTTCGCCGTTGCGGAAGGCGGCGAGCAAGACGGGATCGCGCGACATGTGGGCCAGCAGGCGCAATTCGATTTGGGAATAATCAGCGACGATGAGTTTCCAACCTGGGCGGGGGACGAAAGCAGCGCGGATTTCACGGCCCAGCTCGGTGCGGATGGGTATGTTTTGCAGGTTGGGATTGGATGAAGACAGGCGGCCGGTGGCGGCTCCGGTTTGGTTGAAAGTGGTGTGGAGGCGGCCGGAAAAGGGATCGATGAGTGCGGGCAGCGCGTCCACGTAGGTGCCCTTCAGCTTGGAAAGCTGGCGGTATTCCAAAACTTTTCCAGCGATGGGATGTTCCACGGCCAGGTCTTCAAGGATGTCGGCGGCTGTCGAAACGATCTTGCCTTTGCCGTAGCGCACGGGGGCGGGCAGGCTCATGTCTTCGAACAAAACCTTGCCCAATTGTTGGGGGGAACTAATATTGAAGGCTTTTCCCGCCAGCGCGTGGATGTCGGCAGTGAGGCGGGTTAATTCTTCTTCCATACGATGGCTGAGAACTTTGAGCTGGGCGGGGTCAACGGTGATGCCGGTGGCTTCGAGGTCGGCGAGGACGCGGACCAGGGG
>JALYJH010000253.1 GCA_030775415.1 Acidobacteriota bacterium
CAGGTAATCTGAAGAGAATCGTCATTCTTGTATTCCTCCTAAATGCTATTCATTTTTGGAGAGACCCAACAGAGATAGCCGTGAAACAGGTAGTTCAGGACGTTATTTGTGCACTAGTTCTACTGGGCACAGCAAAGATACGTATTCGAGCAAGCAGGGACACTAGTCTAAAAACGTTGGAGCTGACCAAACACCGGCGCGATACCATCACATCGCGCTTTCTGCATCCTTTTAGCAGACTGCACAAAGAAACAAGGACAAGGATGCAATAGCTGCCAAGATAACTCCGGAGCACATAGCCGAGGTCATCAGCGGATTTCACGAAGTTCCGGCACGGCGATGACAAATCGCCCGCCCCAGTCTCGTACGTAATTGTGCAAAGTGGTTACCTCATTGGCCAGATTCCAGGGCAAGATGATCACGCAATCTGGGCGCCGTTCGCGCATAACATCCGGAGATACTATAGGAATGCGCGTACCCGGCAAGAACTTACCTTGTTTGGAATGAGCCGCGTCGCACACATATGGCAACAGATCTCCCCGAACGCCTGCATAGTTCAACAGCGTGTTTCCCTTCGCCGCGGCTCCGTACGCTGCAACCGCTTTTCCCATTTGCTTCTGCGTAATTAAAAAAGTAACTAAATCGTCTTTTAGGCGGTTTGCCCGCTGTTGGAAGTTGGTGTAAGTGCGGGAGTCGAGCAGCCCGCCTTTTTGTTCCTCCTCTAATACCTGGCAGACTTTCTCTGTTGCTGCGCGCGTGTCGTTTGCATGGCATCCGTATACTCGCAAACTACCGCCGTGGGTTGAAAGCTGCTCGACATCCCAGACTCGCAGACCCACACTCGCGAATATGTGACTCAATGCGTGCAACGAAAGGTACGAGAAATGTTCGTGATAAATGGTGTCGAACTGTGTGTGCTCAATTAGCCGCATTAAGTGGGGAAACTCAAGAGTAATCACGCCCCCAGGCCTCAATGCAGTTTTGAGGCCTAGCGAAAAATCATTGATGTCCGGTACATGGGCGTAGACATTATTTCCGACGATCAAATCCGCCAACTTTCCTTCCGCGGCAAGCTCTGTTGCGAGAGCAGAGCCAAAAAACTCGCGTCGGACCGGAATGCCGAGATGTTCCGCAGCAAGGGCGGTACTTTCCGTGGGTTCAATCCCCAGACAGGGGATACTTGCGGATCGAAAATTCTTGAGCAAATAGCCATCATTGGATGCCACTTCGATCACAAAGCTCGCAGGGTGCAGGGCCAAGCGAGCAATTATCATCTTGGCGTAAGCAGCAGCGTGTTCGAGCCAAGTCAGGGATATTGAAGAAAAATATGCGTATCCTGAGTTAAATAATTCGTCTGCCCGGGCGAAATCTTCGGTCTGTACCAGCCAGCAATTCGTGCAAACTAGAGCTCGGAGTGGGTAGTATGTTTCGGGCGCAGAGAGTGCATCAAACGTCAAATAGGCATTAGACGGTGGCGATGCGCCCAAATCGACAAAAGATTGATCCACCTCAAAATTGCAATGACGACACTTCATCTTGAGTTTCCGATCTTGTTCGATGCTGAACCGCTACCTTTTGGTAGCGAAGGGTCTAACACTTCGGCCTAGGCGGAACTAAAGCGACAATCTGCAGACCTGCGCGATAAACACCTGCCTGCTCGATCGCCGGTGCATCCGTCCCGGTGCAGATCGAATCCTGCCGTAAGACGCCGAATAACCTCATACACACAAACGCATTCTCGGTCGGGAGCGCCATGAAATTCGGTCTTCGTCGAGCTATCCTTAGCGCGCACGCCGGATTGCTGCACCACAAAACAATGCAAGCATATTGAGTGGGCTGCACGTAGTCATAGCGCGCTCAAAAATGACGTATCGCATAAATTCCCAGCGTCAAGTTGTAGATAATGGTGGTAACGGCCTGCCACAGCGGTAGTGACCGAACGCGTTCGGTGTCAAGCGGCACGATGATCGTGTCGCCCGGACGAATCTCGGTCGACTGCGTCCGCCTGAACCAACCCGCACGCTCTCCGGAAACGACATCGCCGTTCGCCCGCACGACATAAATACGTTTCCGGTCCGCCTTCTGCGTGATCCCACCGCTTTTGGCGATGTAGTCGTCGCGCGTCAGGCCAACCTGAAATACATGCGAGGTCGGACTTTGTACTTCGCCCAAGATGAGGATTTCCTGTGTACGCTTCGGGATGAGCAGCTTATCGCCGTCCCTGACCAGCACATCGTCCGACGCACCTGGCCGTCCCTTCACGACACGATTGACATCGATGACCAATCGCCCCACAGGCTTCAACTGCCGAAGCTGTGACATCAATTGTTGTCCGATGGCCAGCGCCTGCGCCCCGCCGGCCCCGCCGTTCGCATTGTTTGCCAACGTGCTGCTGGAAACCACCTCGAGCGACAGCGCCGTCAAATCGCTCTGCAGTCGATTGGCCAACAAGTCGAGTTGGTCCCGCTCCCGTTGCTTCAGTTCCTCGCGTATGTAAACCGCGCCCTCGACGAAGGCGAGATCGGTGAATCCGCCGGCCCTGAGGAGCACCGACGAGAGGGTTTCGCCCCGGTGAATGGGATACTTGCCGGGGAAACGAACTTCGCCCGCAAGAACGATGTTGCCCGGCTCTTCCCACTGCGGCGTTACCTTGATCAGCAGCATATCGTAGGGTTTGAGCTGTAAGTCGGCGCCGGCATCGCCCCGTCGAACCGCAGCAAGATTGATCGGAATCAACGCGGTCTGCCGGGCGTTGCCATTCACGATTTCGTATCGTGTCAATTCAGCCTCACCGCCGTAAGCGGAATCCTCCAAGCTGCCGCCGGCGCGGATCAAATCGCTGACATGCATCCCAGGTTCCAGCGGATAGCGGCCCGGCGCATTCACTTTTCCAGCGATGCTAACGAGTTGCGCCGGCTGCTCGGGCGTTCCCTGCAACTCCAAATCCCGGATAACGGGGGCGACCACGCGCTCGCGGCTCGCCGACAAATTGAAAACGAAGATCTGATCGCGCGGCCGCAATTCGGGATCGGCCGCCGACCCACGGGCAACGAGTGCACGCTCCAGATCCGCGGAAATCACCTCGACCTTTTCCTCCGGCGGGATTTCACGTCGCACCATGATGTAGTGGCGGTCGGCGTTCGGGCGCAGCTCGTCGAAGCTGGGCAGGATATCGCTCAAGCGCAGGCCGGCGTGGTATTCGAATGACCCCGGACGAAACACAAAGCCCGAGAGCACCACGGAGTTCTCGAGCGTCGGACGAATGGCGGGCACACGCAGCTTATCGCCATTGGCCAATTCCGCGCTGCGCCCGGCCGCATCGGTCAAATCGATGTTGCGCATCTCACGCAGACGTGAGGGCTGAATACGCTCCAATTGACCCTGTTTCCCGTCGGCGTCCGGCAATAGGCCGCCGGCGATATCGATCACCTGTGCGACGCTCTTTTCCGATTTGAGTTCGTAGATGGCGGGCCGGCGCACCGCGCCATACACGGACACGGTGTCGCCGAGGGGCGGGATGAAGATGACGTCGCCCGGCATCAATTGTTGATCGGCATTGGTATTGCCGTGCAGCAACAGATCGTACAAATCGAGTACCGTGACCAATCGACCGCTGCGCCTCAGTTCGATTTTGCGCAGCGATCCAATCTTCTTGACGCCACCGCTGACAAACAGGGCATTGGTCATGGTGGACAAGCCGCTCACGGTGTACGAACCGGGCTTCTCAGCCTCGCCGAGGACAAACACACGGATGGAGCGCAAGTCATTCATGGTCACACTGACACGAGAGCCGATGAGATCGTGTGTCACGCGCTGCTCGATGGCGGCGCGCGCCCTGTCGAAGGACATGCCGCTGACCATGATTGGGCCAAGTTTCGGGAAGTTGATACGCCCGTCGCGGCCTACCGTCAGCGTATAGGTAGCCGGCTCGTTTCCGTATAGTTGGATTTTTAGGGTGTCGCCCGGCCCCACGACATAATCGATCGGTACTTGAATGTCTGACACCGGAGCAAAGGTGCTCGGCACACCTTCGAACAAGTCATATCCAAATGGCTTGATAGCCTGCTCATCGAAGGGCTGCAGGCGCAACAAAGTGACCTTAACCGTGAAGTCACGCAGATCCGGGTCGGCGCTAAGCCGATTGGCGGCCTCATCGGCCGTCAACCCCGCCAGCGGTATCGCGGGCAGCCCCGGCAATTCGAGCACTCCAAATCGATTGAGGTGATAGGGATTGTTCTTCAGGATCAGCTGCCGCTTTTCCTCCGACTGTTCTTTTTCCTCGTCTGTTCTAGGTTTTGTCTCTGCTCTGACGCGGCCGTAGTCATTACTGTTGCCACGAATGTCCCGATTGTATCTTGCTCCATTGACGCTACCGTCATTTTCGCCGCTGCTGTTGGCGCCGACTCCGTTCACCCCGTTGGTGCCCAAGCCATTGGAGCTGCTGTTGTTTGCACTGTTGTTGACGCTGCTACGGTTTGCGTTGCTATCTCTGTACCTGTCGATGGGCGTCAGATCGATTAGAACCGCGTCGTCCGGCCTCAGTTCCGGATCTTCATCGAGCTGACGGAGCGTACGGCCGTCATTTGTCTTCCCGTCTTTGAGTTTGTAAAGCGACTCTGTCGATTGGTCACTCTTTGGCCGCACTGTCTGCGGCACACTGAGCTTGGGATCGGTTTTCGTGCCGCTGCCGTCACCTGTGCCGAGCACTCCTTGCAGGGCGTCCTGCTGATCCTTTGGGAGACTCTTGAGCGCATTGAGCTGATCGGCGGTGGACGTCTGCGCCGTGGCGGCCAAAGCGCTCAACATCAAGGTCAAGAAAACACTCAGAAATTTATTGAGCATGGCGATCGCGGGCGCAATTTTGAACGACGGACCACGGGCTCGGGAGGCGCCAAGACGACTTCATGCTACATCGACCATCCGTTTTTCTGCTGTCCGCATTGAGCCCTTCGATTCGTCGACGTTGACGGCATTTTCTGTCCAATAATCACTTGTTGAACCCGCGCCGGGGGGGCGGATTGTAGGTACACACGACGAGCCTGGCAACCAGCCGGCTCCGCTCTGCCTCGCGCAAAGTCTAACCGACGCCTTAGGGTCGCTTATAGTTTTTCTCGATCCACGCGGCGTAATCCCGTCCCAGCAGCATCTGCCACCACCCCGTATTTGCCAAGTACCAGTCC
>JALYJH010000254.1 GCA_030775415.1 Acidobacteriota bacterium
GACGGGGACATCGCTGACCGGATCAAGCGATGACGGGCAATTCACGTATCGTCCGGTAAACATCGTCAATGCGGCCGGAGTGCTGCTGGAGCGTATCGATTTTTCGAACCGCAACCCGTTCAGCCGGGTCGATCAGGAGGTCACGTTCTTCCTGCAGGACCACTGGTCGGTCGGCCCGCGGGTGTCTTTCGATTTCGGCGGACGCCTGGAGCATCAGCGCCTTCCCGACAGCCTGCGCATCGCGCCGCGCGTGGGTATTTCGTTTTCGCCGCTGCCCGGCGGGCGCACGGTGATTCGCGCGGGCTTCGGCCAGTTTTACGATCATGTTCCGCTGGACGTGTACACGTTCTCGCGTTATCCCACGCGGACGGTCACGTTTTTCGCGCCGAATGGCTCGGTGGTGGGAGCGCCGATTGAGTACACGAACGTGATTGGAAGCTTGACGGGACCGCGCTCCTTTTTCGTGAATGGGCAGCAGATCGCCGGGGGGTTCTCGCCGCGTGGAGCTACCTGGACTGTGCAGGCGGAGCACACCTTTTCGCCGTGGTTCCACCTGCGCGGCGCTTACACGGATAACCGCTCCGTGGGGCTGGTGGTGTTTGAGCCGCAGGTTTTAGGGAACCTTCATGAGATTATACTGAACGGCGATGGCGCGTCGCGTTACCGGCAGTATGAGATTACGGCGAAGCTCAACTGGAAGGACGGGCAACAGATGAATGTCTCGTATACGCGCAGCCGCTCGGAGGGCAGCCTCAACAGCTTCGATGGCTATCTTGGCAATTTTCCCAATCCACTGGTGCGGCCCGACGTCTATGCGAGTCTGCCCGGGGACATACCGAACCGCTTCCTGTGGTGGGGCAACTTAAATTTAAAGCGCCTTCAGTTGCAGATCCTGCCGATCGTTGAATACCGCAGCGGTTTTCCGTATACCAGCGTGAACGCACTCCAGGAGTACGTGGGCGTTCCCAATGCCAACCGCTATCCTAATTACTTGTCGGTGGACGTGCGCGTGGCAAGAGATTTCAAGGTCAATTCTAAATACACAGTGCGGCTTTCACTCACGGGCCTGAACATTACGAACCATTTCAACGCACTGGCGGTGTTTGCGAACACCGACGGCCCAGAGTACGGAACTTTCTTTGGCACTTATCACCGGCGTTATCGCGGAGATTTCGATATCATCTTTTAGCCGTTCCGGTTGTGATAAGATCCACATTTTGCGATTGGGTTACAAGGGAGCGTAAATCCTGTGAAAGTTTACGAAACCAACGATATTCGGAATGTGGCTTTGGCGGGCCACGGGCATTCCGGGAAGACCTCATTAGTGGCGGGACTGTTGTATTCGATGGGCGGCACCGCCCGTCTGACACGCGTGGATGAAGGCGCGACGCCTACCGATTTCGACGACGAAGAAATCGCCCGCAAGATCACGATCTCAACCGCGGTCGCCGCCGGCGAGTGGAACCGGAAGAAGGTCAACCTTCTGGACACACCCGGCTTCAACATTTTTATCAACGACACCAAGGCGGCGATGGCGGCGGCGGACTCAGCGCTGGTCCTGGTGGATGGCGTGGCCGGGGTGGAGGTGCAGACCGAGAAGGTGTGGTCTTTCTGCCAGGACTTCGAGCTTCCGCGCGCGCTGGTGATCAACAAACTGGATCGCGAGCGCTCCAGTTTTGAGCGCGCGCTGGAGAGCGTGCAGTCGTTCTTCGGACGCACGGCGATTCCCGTGCACCTGCCGATCGGGTCAGAGAAAGACTTCCAGGGCGTAGTGGATCTCGTCGTGATGAAAGCCTACACGTATACGCGCGACGGCGACGGTAAAGGCAAAGAGAGCGATATTCCGGCGAATATGGCCGAGGAAGCCAAGGCCGCTCACGAGGCGCTGGTAGAGATGGTGGCTGAGGGCAATGACGCTTATCTCGAAGAGTTTTTCGACACCGGCACGCTGCCGGTGGAACATATCCACGATGGCTTGCGGGAAGCAATCCGCCAGCGTCGAATGTTTCCGGTCCTGTGCGCATCCGGATTGCACAATATCGGCAGCGATCTGGTTCTGAATTTTTCGTTTGAATATTTCCCCAATCCGGCGGAGCGTGGCCCGTGGAAGGGGACGCTGAATGGAGCCGCGAAAGAGCGTGCGGTTAAAGATTCCGAGCCGCTGTCGGCGTTCGTATTCAAAACCATTGCCGATCCCTTCGCGGGGCGCGTTTCGTATTTCAAAGTGGTGTCGGGTATTTTGCGGAACGACGCCAATTTAGTGAACGCGCGCAACGGAGGGGCGGAGCGTCTGTCGCACATCGGCACACTTCTCGGCAAGGCCATCAACCCGATCACGGAGCTGCACGCGGGCGATATTGGGGGCGTGGCGAAACTGAAGGACACGCTCACGGGCGATACGCTGGCGGATAAAGCATCGCTGATCGCGTACCCGCCGGTGCAGTTGCCGGAGCCGTCGATCGCCTACGCCATTTCGGCGAAGACGCGCAACGACGAAGACCGCATGGGGAATGCGATCCACAAGATTCTTGAAGAAGATCAGTCGCTGCGCTTCTATCGCGATCCGCAGACGAAGGAGTTTTTGCTAGCGGGGAGCGGGCAGCAGCACGTCGAAATCATCGTCAGCCGCTTGAAGAAGCGCTACAGCGTGGATGTGGATCTGCATGCTCCTAAAATTCCTTATCGGGAAACGGTGCGTGGGCGCGCCGATGTACAAGGGCGCCATAAGAAGCAGACCGGCGGGCACGGGCAATTCGGCGATTGCTGGATCCGCATCGAACCGCTGCCGCGGGGCGGGAAGTTTGAATTCGCCAACGAGGTATTCGGCGGGGCGATCCCGCGCAACTTTATTCCGGCGATTGAGAAGGGCATTGTCGAGACGGCGGAGAAAGGCTATCTGGCCGGATATCCGGTGGTGGATTTTAAAGTGGTGGTTTACGACGGCTCCTATCACGATGTCGATTCATCGGAAATGTCATTCAAACTCGCGGCCCGCAAGGCTTTCAAGGCAGCCATGGAGCAGGCGAAACCGGCTTTGCTGGAACCGGTGATGAACGTGGAGGTGCAGGCGCCGGTGGAATTCGCTGGGGACCTGATGGGCGATATGAACGGGCGCCGCGGGCGCATTTCCGGGATGGATACCAAGGGCGGAACGCAGATCATCAAGGCGCATGTGCCGATGTCGGAGATGCTCAACTATCAGAACGATCTAATTTCGATGACGCAGGGGCGCGCGACGTTCCACATGGAATTCGATCATTACGATTTCGTTCCGGGGCCGCAGGCGGACAAGATCGTGGCGGCGGCCAAGGCTGCGAAGACGGGCGAAGAGGAAGAGGAAGAGTAACGCCGGCTATTCGGTAGGGCTTCAAAGCACTGCGCCGGGAAACAGGCGGCAAGCGATCGCCTGCGCCAGTTCCCCCGTAGGAATCCCGGGCAGAGCGGATTTAGGGCAGTGGGGAGTTTTGAATTATTCACGGCTTGACGCCTCCAGCCATCCATGCCACGCTTGATCTATGCCAAAGCGGACGGGCACTCTCAATAATCTTGTCCAGAACGCGCGCCGCGTGGTTCCGGAGTCTAACGCGAGCACTGAGCCCGCTGGCCTTACAGTAGTTCAACAGGTCATGCGAGAGATGGGAAGCAAGGGCGGCAAGATCGGCGGAAAGCGCCGCCTTGAAACCATGACTGACGAACAGCGTACACGCAGCGCACGTAAGGCCGCAAAAGCCCGCTGGTCTAAAACCAAATCCCGCCAATAAACAGGCCTTTTTCGTTTTTCTATTGACTATGCGAAAGCACTCCCGTATACACAGTTTATGGCAACATACTCAGCTTCGCGCAGGTTCAAGAGACTGTGCGGGTGATACCGGCGATGGAAGCTGAGATTAGTTCTCATATGTGGTAGATTCAGCAGATTGTAGAGCTTACTTCCTCATCGCGTACCAATTCGCTCGCAGCTTCAACGGAGACAACTCCTGTGTCTCTGGTCCACAAGAAATTCCAAGGGTGCCAACAGAAAGATAAAAGCGCCTGACTTATCATTGAGGCACCGTCACGCCGTGTTCGCGTAAAATTTCATTTATGGAACTGAGCCTGGAGTCATTGTTGTCGACTATTCTATTCGCCTTAAATAGATGCCAGTGAATAGCGGCATCTGTCGCTGGATTGGCTGCCGGCGTTGGTTCCCCCGACACCATAAACGTTTTGCCTCCGATTGATTTCGGCGACTCCTCAATGGCAAACGATTTTATGAAATAGCTCACAAGTGAATCGGTAAACTGCGATCCGAAATGGTCACGCAGTTCCCACAATGAGTCCAGCCATGGTTCGCTACCGAACGCATTGTCTGTTTTATGACCCCAAAACTCCCAATTCAAATACGATGTGAATGCGCCATCCATTCTTAACCGGGCTCCTCCCTCGGCAGATGATACGTAGGTGGCCCATTGTGCTGGTGCTTTATAAATAAGTCCGGCGTCGAGCGCCTTCGTAACCACGTAGTGAATGTACTCGCGCGTCATTGCGGTGTGATCATCGATAGACTCCGGCTTAATGAAAAGGTAGTCAGACAGCGTCACATCCCGAGATCCAACAGCGGTATTAATTCCATAAGCGGTATGGGGATCATCAACGCCAAGCGGTAATATCCCAATAGGTAGATATAGCCCCAAATTAGAAAGATAGATCCTTACACGAACGACGTCATCGACAATGCGGACCTTACGGCCCTCTGTAAATAATGGCGAAGCTTTGAATAGAAAGAAGTCATTTTTAAGACGGGGCACCGCCATAGCTTTGTTCGGCGGTCGGGGGGTGGGCAATCCCTTAGGAGCGACGATCACAGGAGCCGTTGATATAATACCTGCTTTTTTTGACACCGGGGGCTTGAGAAATTCGTCCATGGCGCGATAGCTCTATTTTTATTAATTGCAAAAGACATCAATCCGAGTGCTGCGATTATCAAAAGATAACCACCTCCGCGAATCAGTTTGGTCAGCCCCGGAAGATCATCCCCTACCCCCGCCCATTGGGAAAGTTTGTAAGCGACAGCGATTGCGGCAACTACGCGCGAGCACGTTTCTCGCGAGCAGCGACAGTTGGTGTCTTAAACGACTGGTCGGGGCGCAGTGTATAAGTAACGCAACTGCAACTCCGTATTCGC
>JALYJH010000255.1 GCA_030775415.1 Acidobacteriota bacterium
ACACGGCTGCGCCCAAGGCAGGTGCGCTACCAGGCTGCGCTACGCCCCGACATTTGCTGCTTCCTTGATTTAAACCACTTTCTCAATTTCCGATACCGTCCGGCCTGCCCAAATCGCCCCAAAACACCTTCGACCGTGGCAAACCCGTGACAAAACCCCATCGGTTGGTTCTCACCGTGTCAAAACCCGGACCGTCCTCATTGGCCTTCCGGTTCAACTTCTGCAGAGCCTCCCTCTTCATCTGCAGTTTCATTCGCGAGTACTTCTTAAACACCTTCGCGTCGCCTTGCCGTAGTAATTGCGTGACCCACTCATCCGCTGCGCCACCCGCGCTTAAACGAGTTGCATAGGTAGATCGCAGATCGTAGATCCGGAAGTATGGCACCTTTGCCCTTCGCAGGACTGCGTGCCAAGCCGTCTTCAGCGTCTTCTGATGCCCCGTCGGATTCTCGTCGCTCGGAAACAACCAGGTTCCCGGTCCTGCGATTCGAATCTGCTCTCGAAGCGCGGCCCCACCATCCTAGATGATTTTCACCTCCGTGAAAAGATCTTCCACTTCGATCATGAACGCATTCCTGAGCGTGTTGTGCACGCGCGCGGGTATGGAGCGCATGGGTATTTTGAAAATTACGAACCGCTGACCGAGATCACTTCAGCCGATCTTTTCCAGCGAGCGGGCGAGAAAACCCCCGCGTTCGTACGCTTCTCCACCGTGGCAGGAAATAAAGGCTCGGCTGACCTCGCGCGCGATGTGCGCGGCTTCGCCGTGAAACTCTACACCCAGCAGGGAAATTGGGACATCGTGGGCAACAATATGCCGGTATTTTTTATTCAGGATGCTATTAAGTTCCGGATCTTATCCATGCGGCCAAGGCGGAGCCAGATCGTGATTTCCCCCAGGCCCCCAACAGCTCACGACAATTTCTGGGACTTCATCTCGCTCCTGCCCGAAAGCATGCACATGATTATGTGGGCGATGTCGGATCGCGCTATCCCTCGCTCATTCCGCTTCATGGAGGGATTCGGAGTACACACTTACCGTCTGGTGACCGCGGACGGGAAATCGACGTTCGTAAAGTTCCACTGGAAGCCCAAGCTCGGGATGCAGTCTGTAGTCTGGAACGAAGCCGTCAAGATCAATGGCGCGGATCCCGATTTTCATCGTAGAGATTTGTGGAATGGGAACTGGGCCTTCAGCTCTTTGACGACAAATTCGCCGATGAATTTGAGTTCGATGTTTTGGGCGCGACGAAGCTCATCCCAGAAGAAAAAGTACCCATTAAACGTGTCGGCCGTCTCGTGCTCGATCGCTGTGTCGATAACTTCTTCGCCTAGACGGAACAGGTGGCGTTCTGCACGAACAACATTATTCCGGGGAGTCGATTTCTCGAATGATCCACTACTGCAAGGACGCAACTTCTCCTCTCTCGACACCCAGGTAAAACGTCTCGGCGGCCCGATTTCACGAACATTCCTGTCAATGCGCCCAAGTGTCCCTTCCATCACTTTCAGCAGGACGGACACATGTCAATGATCAACCCGAAGGGCCGTGTGAACTACGCGCCGAATTCGTGGGGCGGCGCAAAGGTGGACCGCGCGAATCCCCCGAAACCGGATTCCACTCGTTTCCTGCCGAAGAAAAAGGTCGCAAAGTTCGTGAGCGCTCGGCGAGCTTCTCCGATCACTACAGTCAGGCGCGGCAGTTTTACATCAGCCAAAGTAAATCGGAGCAAGGGCACATTGCCGATGCGCTGGTCTTTGAGTTGAGTAAAGTTCAAAAGCTCGCGATTCGGGAACGCCTGGTTTCCCACCTGCCCAATATCGACGTAAAATCGGCGGATCGCATTGCCTTTCGCGGGAAGAAAAGTGGGAGGCTTAGTGACCGACGGCGTGGATATTGCGCTCCTGAATGCGTTAACGAAAGAAGTGGAAACCGAAGGAGCATTGCTTGAAATCGTCGCGCCCACGAATAGGCGGCGTCGTCGCTAGTGAGGGCACGCGTATCGCCGCCGATCAGAAAATCGGCGGCGGCCCGTCCATCCTGTATGATGCTGTAGCAGTCCTTGCCTCCGACGCGGGTGCCAAATCTCTTTTGAAGAACGCAGCCGCAAGGAACTTTATCGCGGACGCCTTTAACCATCTGAAGTTATAGCGTGGGTGAATGCTGCGATGCCACTCTTGGAAAAAGCAGGAATCGCGCAAGATTTGGATGAAGGGTGCATTGTGCTCACCGGCGCCAAGAGTGCGGCACAGTTCTTGACCGCCCGCCGGAAGCTGCGGCAACGGCGGCGGCGCCGCACTGCGGCTCTAAATCCCGGTAATGGCCTGCCTCGACCGTTATCGGATCGAGAATGAATACGCCGGATGCGGCACGAAAATTTGACATCGCGCGTCAAAGACATCGATCAAAGCTGCAAGTCCTGGCACTCGCGCGAGGCGCCCTTGACTGTCCACGTTCGGCAAGCCGGGGCAAAGCGGCGAAAAGGCCCGGAGTGAATATGCCTGATAAACTAGGAAAGTCATGAATCCGACTGCAACTGAAATTCTCACTAATCCGCATCCGAAGGGTCATATCGTCTATCCGTACACGGATGAAACTCACGTTGCGGATGCGGTCTCCCTTTTCGCATCAGCTGGACTTCGGAAGGGCGAAACCGTGCTCCTGATCATGGCTTCGAGTCACTATGATCCCATTCGGGAACGGCTTGAATCGTCGGGGTTCGACCTGGCGGCGCTGGAGGCTAGCGGTCAACTAATCTGCGAGGACGCCGCCGGCCTACTATCCACCTTCGTTTTCAATGGAACGGTAGACGAAAATGAGTTCAAAACGTCGCTCATTGGAATGATCGAGAAGGCGAAGATTGGCCAAGACGGGAACGAGCGCCCAGTGCGGGTTTTCGGTGAGATGGTCGATTTGCTTTGGAAAGCCGACCCGCTCACAACGCAGCGCCTAGAGGAATTGTGGAACGACGTAATCGAAGCCGAGTCCGTTCCTCTGCTGTGCGCCTACTCGTTGGCTGGTACAAAGCACAGTGATTTTCCAGAGGCACTCATCGCTTGCCATTCGCACTCGATAAGCTAAACGCCGTCGAACGTCCCTGGAGCCGAGACGACTTCGGCGAAAAAGGCTAGGCAGCCTCACATTACCCACTAGTGTTTCGCAAGCCGTTCGGCGATCGGCCGTAAATGATGGTGCGAAAGAAAACACGCGAGAAGGTGTTGGTCGTTCACCGGTTTCGTGAGATAGCAGACTTTTTTGGGGGCGAAATGTTGATCAATCAACTCACGTTCGCGTTCCGAACTGGTCAGTACACATATCGGAAGCTCCGCCGAGTCCGGGACTTCGTTAAGGACTTCTAAGCCAGTGAGCTTAGGCATATTCATATCGAGAAAGATGACATCAGCAGGGGGATGATGGCGATATCGTCCCAGTTTCAAAATGAAATCGCGGGCTTCTTCCCCATCCACTGCTACGGTTAGCGCATATTCGAGACCGACTTGATCTAAGACCTCTCGTAAGGCCAGAACGTCTGATGGATTGTCTTCGGCAACCGCTACGTGGATCGGCTTCACGTCCATGAGAGCGCGGGTGAACGGAAATGTTTCGAATCTAGTACCTGCACGGTTCTAGGGCGGCAAAATCTGCCGTCACTGCCGGAAATATTCGTTGATACAATGTTGGACTATGCAACCTGCGAGAATCTTGGTGATCGAGGATAACGAAGGCGACATCGACATGCTCCGTTTCGCCCTGGACCAGCAAGAAGAGGAATATGAGCTGGAAGTTTTGAGCGACGGATAGGCGGCTCTCCAATCGTACACGAGTACCGAACAGGCGTGCGCGACCCCGAGCCCTGCGTTATTCTTCTCGATTTGCATTTGCCGCGTTACGAAGGTATCGCTATTCTGCGCGCGATTCACGAAGCTCCGGCCCTGAAAGACATCCAAGTCCTGATGTTGAGCGGCCAGGCGAGCCCGAGAGAAGAGGACGAAATCTCGCGCGGGGGCGGGTTCTACCGAAGGAAACCATCCACGCTGAACGAACTGTCCGAACTTGCTGCAGAAATATTTGCGATCTGCAATAAGTCCTCCTCTTCCGCAATGTCTGCCTAGCCTGGCCGCGCTGGCGAATATTTTTAATTATGTCGGTGCGGCCGGAGAGGAACGGGGTAATTCAGCTATTCGGCCGACGGCGTTAGATGGCTTTGAGGTATCTGTGCAGTCAATTCCCGAGGCCTTGAGCGATCCTCGGAAAGTTTTCAATTCCTGAGGAGTGGCGAACCGCGCCGAGCTTGATTTAATCGGTTATGCGGAACGACAGTCTCGAACGTCGTCGTCCTCTTCCGCTGGCAAGGTCCGCGATCAAGCAGAGCTTTACACAACCGCGCGTTGGGAATGACCTGCGTCCACTCCGAGAACCGCAGGTTCGTGGTCAGCACCACTGCGGCCTTCTCGGTGCGCTCGGCGACAACCTGAAACAGGAACTCGGCGCCGACCTCTGCCAAGGGCACATATCCGACCTCATCGATGGCTATTAGTCGTAGCGGCTCCAACGCGCCATCACTCGCCGAAGTTCAACCTGTGCTTCGCCTCGACCAGTTCATTGACGAGCCCGGCACGGTTGTGAACCGGACCCGCCGTTTCTGCCGACACGCGGCCACACAGCGTCCAATGTGCCGAACTGCGAGGCGATCGTCGGCATCGGCAGAGTCTTGCACTGGGCTTTGATGGTGGCCTCCTGCAACTGCGCCATCTGATTGCTCATCGCACCACTCCCGCGCTAAGGAACTGGTCATACTCCAACAGCACCGGCAGCGGCCGGGCGTATCGTTCCACTGCACCAATGTCGATAGCTTCATCGTGCCCGTCTGCTGTCAGAAAGATTTGGCCGCCACTGGCGAGACACATGACTCGGGCAGCCATATTAACGGTGTCTCCCCCAATGTTGTAATTGTCGTTCAAGTCTTTGTAGAGAACCAACTTCCCTTCGGATATACCACATCTCAGCAAGTACGCCTCGTGGGAATCACAAAACCCCCGCTGGCGGAAGATTTTGCAATCGAATCCGTTATTATGCTGCTGAAGAATCTTGAGTAGATTGAGGGTAAAAGCTAGGTGCATGTCATGAATCCCCCAAAAGGAAAAGCGAC
>JALYJH010000256.1 GCA_030775415.1 Acidobacteriota bacterium
GGACTTTGCGAGCGTGACCGAGCAGCCCTGGCAGGGGGCGACGTCCATGCAATTGTCGATGCTGCGTACGCGCTATGGCTGGGCCGCGGAGTATGCGTCCGGAAAAGACGTCCTCGAAGTGGCTTGTGGAGCTGGGCTTGGCTTGGGGTGGCTCGCAAAATGGGCGCGGTTTGTTGAGGCCGGCGATATCGATGAAGAGAATTGCCGCATTGCACGGGAGACGTATCGCGGAGAGGCCAAGATTCGCGTCGAACGGATGGACGCGTCGCAGCTTCCGTTTGAAGATGGCTCCTTCGATGTAGTGGTGTTATTTGAGGCCCTGTATTACTTGCCGGATGTGCCACGGTTCCTGGTGGAAGCCGCACGTGTGCTGCGGCGTGGAGGCAGGCTGTTGATTGCGACGGTGAACAGCGAATGGAGGGCGTTCCACCCAAGTCCTTTCCATACTGGCTACTGGACAGGGGCGGAACTAGTGGCGGCGCTTGCGGAAGCTGGTTTTGTGACGCAGATTTCCGCCGCTTTCCTGGATGGGGCAGGCTGGCGTAATCGGCTAAAAACGATGGCCGCCTACTGCGGGTGCATGCCGCGCACGATGCGGGGGAAGGCCGTGCTGAAAAGCATTTTCTATGGCAGGCTGGAGCGAATTCCGCCGCGCGTTGAATCGGCGGGGCCGGAAGAGCGCAGGATTCCCTTCCAAGAAGCGGGCGATCTGACGCGCTACCGGAACCTCTATTTTGAAGCGCGGAAAGCGGTCACGTGATAGCGGCGCCGGTGCGAGCCATTCCGTTTTATCCGTATCCGCAGTCGTTTGTGGCGGAGGAGGAAAACCTGGTCGAAATCTTCCGCAACGTAGGCCGGCGCGGGGCTTTCATCATGCAGGAGGATTTGCGGCGGTTCGAAGAGAATCTGGCGAGATTCCTGGGAGCCTGGCGGGTGATCGGCGTCGCGAATGCAACCGACGCTCTGGAGATCGCTTTGCGGGCGGCGGGGGTCGAGGCAGGGTCGGAAGTGATTTTCAGTTCGCACACGATGGTCGCGACGGCGTCGGCCATTCATTTCGCCGGAGCGATTCCGGTGCCGGTTGAATGCGGCGTGGATCATTTGATGGACCCGGCGGCGGCGGAGGCCGCGGTCACGTCGCGGACATCCGCAATCCTGCCCACGCACCTCAACGGTCGAACGGCGGATATGGAGGCTCTGGGAAAACTTGCTTCAGGGCAGGGCCTGTTGCTGATAGAAGACGCGGCGCAGGCTCTGGGGTCGCGTTTTCGGGAACAAGCGGCGGGAACGTTTGGGGCTGCCGCGGCAGTAAGTTTTTTCCCGGCAAAAGTGTTGGGGTGCCTGGGCGATGGCGGCGCGGTGATTGCGAATGAGGAGCGGGTGGGTAACAGCGCGGCGGCGCTCCACGATCACGGCCGCGACGCGCAGGCCAACGTTTCCCGTTGGGGATTCAACTCGCGCCTGGATAATCTCCAGGCGGCGATTCTGGATTACCGGCTGGGGAAATACGATTCGGCGATCGCGCGGCGGCGGGAGCTGGCTGGGGTGTATCACGCGGCTCTCGAAGGGGTCAGTGAGGTGGCGCTGCCGCCTGCGCCGGATTCCGACGCCGATCATTTCGACGTGTACCAGAACTACGAGATGGAAGCGGAGCGGCGCGATGGTTTGCGCGACTTTTTATCGGCGCGAGGAATCGGGACGCTGCTGCCGTGGGGAGGGAAGGCGGTCCATCAATGGGAGGCGCTGGGGTTCAACGCGCGGCTGCCTGTAACCGAAGCACTGTTCGAGCGGGTGCTGCTGCTGCCTATGCATCCCTGGCTAAGCGATGACGAGGCGCGGACGGTAGCTGCGGCGGTCCGCGACTTCTACGGGTTCCGGTCATGAACAACAGCACGGGCTGGCTGATTAACCGCTGGGAGACGATGACGCTGATCCGGCGCGCGGAAGAGCGCATCGCTGCAATGGTGGAGTCGGGTGAAGTGGGCTGCCCGTGTCATCTCTATATCGGACAAGAGGCGATTGCGGCTGGGGTCTGCGCGGCGCTGCGAGTTGACGATACCGTGTGGGGCGGGCATCGCTCGCACGGCCACTACCTGGCAAAGGGCGGATCGCTCGCGGGACTCTTCGGCGAAGTGTTGTTGAGAGCGAGCGGGTGTGCCGGGGGGCGGGGTGGCTCCATGCACTTGGCGGCACCCGAGGTGGGCATTTTAGGCACCGTGCCGATAGTGGCGGGAACAGTGCCGCTGGCGGCAGGCGCTGCCTTCGCCTACAAAATGCGCGGCGAGGATACGGTGGCAGTGGCATTTTTCGGCGATGGGGCGCTGGAGGAGGGACACGTGCATGAATCGATGAATCTGGCGGCGCTGTACCGGCTCCCTTTGATTTTGATCTGCGAGAACAATCTTTACGCGAGCCATTTGCATTGGAGCGAGCGGCGCGTGGCGGACAATTTTTATCGCGCGGGCGAGTTTCATTCGGTGCCGGGAGAACGCGTGGACGGGAACGATGTGGAGGCGGTTTATCACGCGGCGCGGTCGGCGGTGGAGCGGGCGCGCGGCGGCGATGGCCCTACGTTGATCGAGTGCCGTACGTTTCGCTGGCGGGGCACGTAGGGGCCAGCTTCGATCTCGACGTGGGGGTGGAGCGGCGCGGGGAACTGGCGGAGTGGCTGCCGCTCGATCCTTTGCAGAGGCTGGGGAACCAGTTAATGGAGCGCGGGGTGGCGGACCTGGAACAGCGTGAACAGGGGATTGGCGAGCGCATTAACGGCGCGCTGGAGATGGCATGCGCACATTGACTTATGCGCAGGCGATTCGCGAGGCGCACGCGCAATTGTTAGCGCTCGACCCGCGCGTGTTGGTTATGGGCCAGGGCTTGTGGAGCCCGTGGTATGCGGGATCGAGTTTGGAAGGGCTCGATTCCGAGTTTGGCTGCGCGCGCGTAGTGGACACCCCGGTTTCGGAGAATGCGGTGACGGGCATGGCGATCGGAGCGGCGCTGGCGGGTTTGCGGCCGATCGTGTTTCATCCGCGTATGGATTTCATGCTGCTGGCGATGGATCCGATCGTCAACCAGGCGGCGAACTGGTCGTATTTATTTGGGCCGGGAAGCGGGGTGCCACTGGTGATTCGGGCGGTGATCAATCGCGGAGGCGAGCAGGGCGCGCAGCACTCGCAGGCTCTGCACGCGATGTTTATGCACGTGCCGGGGTTAAAAGTGGTGATGCCGGCCACTGCTTTTGACGCGAAGGGTTTGCTGATGGCGGCGCTGGAGGATGGGGGCCCGGTCCTTTATATAGATGACCGATGGTTGTACGGCGAGTTGAGCGAAGTGCCTCTGGAACCTTTCAGGGTGCGGATCGGCGAGGGCGCAGTGCGGCGGCGCGGGTCCGATATTACGTTAATCGGGATTTCCTGGATGGCGGCGGAGTGCGTGCGGGCGGCTGGGTTGCTGGAACGCGAGGGGATCGACGCCGAGGTGATTGACTTGCGGACATTGAAACCCTGGGACAAGCCATTGGTGGCCGCGAGTGTATCGCGCACGGGGCGGGCAGTAGTGGCGGATGGCGGATGGCGCACGGCGGGGGCATCGGCTGACATTGCCGTGGAGATAACGGAGCGTTGCTTCCATAATTTGATGGCTCCGGTGACGAGGATTACGCTGGCGGACGCGCCGGCGCCCGCGATGCGAGCGGAAGAATTGACATACTACCCCGGGGCGGAGCAGATCGCGTCGGCTGCACGCGTCCTGTTGGAGGGAAAAGTGAAGCGGGCGGCCGCGTGAAACGTTTTCTGGATATCTTGCTTGCGGGTCCTGCGCTGCTGCTGTTGCTGCCGCTGCTGGCGGTAATCGGGGCGGCCGTATGGATGGAAGACCGCGGCTCGCCCTGGTATCGCGGAGTGCGGGTGGGGCGGGGCGGGCGCGAGTTTCGCATGTGGAAGTTTCGCAGCATGCGCGTCGGAGCTGCGAAGAGCGGGGTTCGCTCGACGGCTTGCGGAGACGCGCGCGTTACCGGCGTGGGCCGGATTTTACGGTCTTCAAAACTGGATGAACTGCCGCAGTTGTGGCACGTGGTGAAGGGCGAGATGAGCCTGGTGGGCCCGCGGCCGCAGGTGCCGGAGGAGGCGGCGTTGTATACGCGGGAGGAGGTTTCGATGTTCCAGGTGCGGCCGGGAATCACGGATCTGGCGTCGATTGTGTTTGCGGACGAAGGCGAGATCCTGGCGGGGAGCGGCGATCCGGATTTGCTTTATAACCAGCTCATCCGGCCTTGGAAGAGCCGCCTGGCGCTGCTCTACGTCGACAAAAGTTCGTGGACTTTGGATGCGCGCATTCTGATGTGGACGGCGGCGGCGCTGATTTCGCGGCGGTGGGCGCTGGAACGAATCGGAAAACTTTTGGAGGCCTGGGGAGTAGGGGAACCGCTGCTAGGGATGGCTCGACGGGCGGCGCCGCTAGTGGCATATCCGCCTCCGGGGGCGGGCGCGGTGGTGAAAATCGCATGAGGACGACGCTTTTGCGGCATCGGCGCGCGGCTTCGGCGGCGTTTCATGCCTTAGCAGCAGGGGCGGCGCTGGCGAGCGCATTTCTGCTGCGTTTTGAGTTCATGCTGGATGCGCGATACGGCCGCATGTTGCTGGTGGCGCTGCCGGTGGCGATCGCCGTGAAGTTAGCCGTTTTCCGCGGCTATGCGCTGCGGGATCTGCCGTGGCGCTATCTCGGATTGGAAGGCGTCACTCGTATGGTGGCGGCGAACGCCACGGCCAGTTTTGCGGCGGCGGTGCTGCTGAGATGGCAATGGGGCTCTGCATTTCCACGGTCGATTTACGTGCTGGACTTCCTGCTGTGCCTGGCATTCATGACAGGAGCGCGGCTGCTGGTCCGTTTGCATTTCGAGCCAAGCCGGGGCGTGGGAAGCCGTCGCATTCTGATTTACGGAGCGGGCCGCGCGGGGGTCACTCTGCTTTCTGAGATCCGTGAACATCCAGAGCTGGGCTATCAGGTGGCGGGATTCCTCGACGACGATCCACTGAAACGCGATTTGCGCCTGCGCGGCGTACGGGTGTGGGGCGGACGAGCGATGCTTGCCGAGGCGGTCCGGCGCGAGCGTATCGG
>JALYJH010000257.1 GCA_030775415.1 Acidobacteriota bacterium
AGGCGGGGGAACGCACGAGAACTTGCAGGGGCAGGAACTCGATACGCACGTCGACTTCAATTTTCACCCGGCCACGCAGACGCACCGGCGTCTGAATCTGATTGTGTTTCTGAACCCGGAGTGGGCAGAGGAGTGGGGCGGATGCCTGGAATTGTTACGCGATCCTTTCGATGCGGAGTGTAAGACGGTGGTGCCGCTGGCCGATCGAGCCGTGATTTTCGAGACCACCGAGGCTTCCTGGCATGGTTTCCGCAGGATTCAAATGCCGCCTGAGAAAAATACCTCGCGCCGGTCGATCGCCGTATATTTTTATACCAAGGAGCCGCCGGTCGCGGGCGCGGCCCCTTCGCACGCTACGTTTTACTATCAGCGGCCGATGCCGGGGCATCTAAAGCCGGGGCGTACGCTCACCGAAGCGGATGTTCGCGAGCTCGAAGGACTGTTCGCGCGGCGGGATCACTACATCCGATTCCTCTACCAGCGTGAAATGAAATTCACAGAGACGTTGAATAAGATCATTCATTCGTCGACGTTCCGTCTGGCGGCGCAGTTCGCCAAGGTAGCCAAGCTGGTGCGTCGAAAATAGGGACGGAGCCTGATTATTGTGCCAAGTTGGGAATGTGCCGGTTCGGCACAATAATCAGGCTCCGTCCCTATTTTCGGGCGACGTCTACGCGGCTGAGCGTATCGGCGTAGGCGGCGATGCCCTTATAGAGAGCCTCGGCGATTTTCTGGCGGTGTTCGGGTTTGCGTAGCAGCGATTCTTCGGCTGAGTTGGTAAGGAATCCGATCTCCGCTAGCACACTGGGCATGGCCGCGCCGATCAGCACCACGAACGGCGCCGTTTTCACGCCCCGATTCTTCGCTCCCTGGGTGCTGCTTCGCGAAACCGCGGAAAGTGACGTCTGCAGCCTGGACGCAAACTCGCGTGACTCGTCGATCTTATCTTTCAGCGCGATCTTCTCGAGAAGCTCGTGCAGGTCGTGAATGGAGTAGTCTGAAGCCGCATTTTCCCGTGCCGCCAATTCGAGAGCGTTCTTCGAGGTGGTAAAGTTCAGCACGTAAGTTTCGACGCCGGCCGCAGTGCGATACGGCGAGGAGTTGGCGTGGATTGAAAGAAATAGATCCGCTTCGTGCTGGTTGGCGATGCGCGTGCGCTCTTCGAGCCCCACATAGGTATCGTCGGACCGGGTATAAATCACATCGCTGCCCATCCGCTCCTCAATTAGCGCGCCTAGGCGCTGTGCCACATCGAGCGTCAGATCTTTCTCATAATAGCCCGAAGGCCCGTGGGTGCCGACGTCGTTTCCGCCGTGGCCCGCGTCGATCACCACCCGGCCTAGTTTCAGACCCAAGGCGCGAGTCAAGGAGCGATCACCGCGCTTGGCCGGCGCCGGTACTTTGACAGGGAATGGCTCCTTCAGCGCCACGGTCGTAGCGGCCGCGGCAGGCCGGCTGCTTAAGATAGCCTCGGGCGGTGGAGGCAATTCACGCGGCATGGTCGATGGCACGGGAAACGCGCGCGCGGGTTTCGCAAGAGCGGCAATTTTCGTGGGAGCTTCCACTTCGGGCAGCGGCATTTCTTTCGCAGCCGCCTTCGCTGGCACCGGCGGAGGATAGAACTTGCGCGGCTCGGGTTTTGCTGTGTCAGAAGAGACAGTGAACTCTTCCAGATCCGCAGGCGAGGTAAGGTCCTTCCCGCCCGTGACACTCGGCTGAGCGGGGGGCAGCGGCGACTCTTTAGAGCGCAGCTCCAGCACAAGACGATTGGGATTTGAAAGCTGCGAGGTGCTGACCGACGCCGCCTGCATCAGATCGATCACGATACGCGTCACGTCGGGCTGGGTTTCGGCTACGCGAATCTGCTGCACTAGCGCGTCACCCACCACAATGGTATGGACACCCTTACTGGAAATCTGCGGACGCGCTCCGTGAATATCGAAGAACAGGCGCTCCGGACCGGGAAGCTGGCTGTACTTAAAGGTGAAATCCGAGGAAACTTCGATGGCGATGCGCGTGGCGTCGCCCAGTGACCAGAAGCGGACGGCAGTAACTTTGGCAGAATCAGGCGCAGCGGCGTGGGAGCACACGCCCATTGCCAGAAACACGCTCGAAGCGAGAAGCGCCCGGCGAATTTCTGAACTATTCCTGCGCGATTCTGGGAACCGGTCTGGCATTCAGGTTAATGATTCGCTCTACTTCGGGACGCTGCTCTTCAATCGGCGACTGCATTTCTTCCGGCGCCGCGGGGGCGGGCGGCTGCAACGCGTTCTTAACGGCCTCGTCGTGCTTGGCCATCTGGTAACGCTGGCCCACTTGGTTTACGTAATCCTGTGTCTCGGGGAACGGCGGCGTTCCTTTGTACTTCGCCACGGCGTTGGGTCCGGCGTTATAGGCAGCCAGCGCCAGGCGGTCGTCTTGATACAAGCTTTGCAAATACCGTAAGTATTTTACACCGGCTTCAATGTTTTCGGCCGGGTCAAAGCTATTGCTTACGCCCAACATGCGCGCCGTGCCGGGCATCAACTGCATTAAACCCTCGGCACCCTTGGGCGATACCGCGAAGTGATTGTAATTGCTTTCCACTTGGATGACGGACTGCACCAGTAGAGGGTCAATATTGTGTTGGCGGGCGCTCTTTTCAACCAGTTCTTGAATGTGGGCGGGCGGAGGCGCCACCGCCATCGGCTTTACGCCGGAATCACCGCCGGAAACACTGCGAATAAGTTTGCCCGTGCGGCGGTCAATGCGCACCACCGACAGCTTTCCTGCATCGGCTCGCGGCGTCAATAAGGAAGACGTCGCGGAGGCGTCCGCTGCGCGCATGGGGGAGGCGGCCAGCATAGCTATCGCTAAACAACAAATATACACCTTTTTGTTTGATGAAAAGGAGGTTGGGTTTTCGCGGCGCCGCATTGCTACCATCTTCTCATGGAGACCAGCGCGGGATTCGTCCTTACCGGCGGCCGCAGTTCGCGCATGGGACAGGATAAGGCACTCCTGCCGATGGAGGGCTCGGTGCTGGTCGAGCGCACCGCTGCACGGGTCCGTGCCGCGGCTGGAAACGTCACCTTGATCGGGGCTCCCGAGCGCTACGCGCACTTGGGGCTGGCGGTGGCGGCGGATCTCGTCGAGGCATGCGGGCCCCTGGGCGGTTTGTTCACTGCCTTGAAAAGCACCCGCGCGGACTGGAATCTTGTGGTCGCCTGCGATATGCCGGGGCTTACAGCCGGGTTCCTGAGCGAGTTGCTCGACGCCGCGCGGCAGCTTGGATGTATCTGCCTGGTACCCCAAACCGAGTCCGGCTTGCACCCTTTGTGCGCCGTCTACCACCGCCGCGCCGAAGGCGCCGTGACTTCCGCTATCGAACATAAACGCTTCAAAATGCATGATTTACTCAAAGTCCTCGGGGCCACAGCCTGGCCGGTTACCGATACCGCGCCGCTTCAAAACGTGAACACACCAGTGGAGTGGGGCGCACGATGAGCGACCACTACATCGAATTCCGCAATGTATATAAGACGTTCGATTACCCGGTTTTAGTCGACGTCAATTTTTATGTAGACGCCGGGCAGACGCTGGCGATCATCGGGCGCAGCGGCGTTGGTAAGTCCGTGAGCCTGGGGCACATCATGGGTTTTTTGAAGCCGGATTCCGGACGGGTGATTGTTTCCTATCAGGATATTACCGATTTCACGGAGGCTGAGCTGCGGGCGATCCG
Source organism: Acidobacteriota bacterium (assembly GCA_030775415.1). GTDB lineage: Bacteria > Acidobacteriota > Terriglobia > Bryobacterales > Bryobacteraceae > Palsa-187. Next base: position 3,722 of record JALYJH010000257.1, read on the forward strand.
CAAAAAAGTGACCATGGTGTTCCAATCCGGGGCGCTGTTCGATTCGCTTACGGTGGGCGAAAACATTCTATTTTCGCTGGAATTGCGCGACGATTACACGCCGCACAACAAAGAAGATGTGGTGAATGGCCTGCTGTCCATGGTGGACCTGCTGGAGGTCCGCGACGTTTACCCGGGCGAGCTTTCGACGGGGCATCGCCGCGCGGTAGCGATCGCGCGAGCGCTGGCGGCGCAGCCGGAATGCATTCTCTACGACGAGCCCACCACCATGGTGGACCCGATCATGAGCGACCACGTCGGCAATTTGATGCTGCGTTTGAAGCGCCAACTGAAGTTGACGAGCGTCGTGGTTACGCATGACCTGGAGTTGATGCGGAAGGTTGCGGATACCGTGGTGGTGCTGCACGAAGGCAAAGCGATTTACTTTGGCCCGGTGGTGGACCTGGAAAAATCGGAGCATCCCCATATACAGGAGTTTCTGGCGATGGACCGGGTCGCGTAGGCGGCTGCCGGGCAGTTTCCCGCGCTCGAATCGAAGCGCGGGGGGCGCGTAGCGCGGCGCTTTGCTAGAATTGAAGTTCAATCCCACCATTTGAAGGAGAGCGTGTGGCAGCGCTGCCGCCGTCAAGAATAGTCGCCATCTATCCGGGCTCGTTCGATCCGATCACCAACGGACACCTGGACCTGATTTCGCGAGGTAGCAAGTTGGCTGACCGCCTGATCGTCGCGGTGCTGCAGAACCAGCGCAAGCAGAGCTTATTCACCGTGGCCGAGCGCGTGGAGATGCTCACCGAAGTGGTGAAGCCCTATGGCAACGTCGAAGTCGGCAGCTTTCACGGGCTGCTGGTCGATTACGTCGCGGCCCGCGGCGCGAATTTTATTTTACGCGGCATTCGCGCCATTTCGGATTACGAATATGAATTGCAGATCGCGCATATGAACCGGCTGCTGAGCCCGGGCGTCGAGACGGTCTTTTTAATGGCGGCCGAGGCGTACTCTTTCGTCAGTTCACAACTGGTGAAGGAAGTGGCATCGCTGGGCGGCAACGTTTCCGGACTGGTGCCGCCGCTGATAGAGGAACGGCTCAAAAATCGCGTCGCAAAATGACATGTGTCAAATGAGATATTAGAAGGAGCAGGATAATCATGCCAACAACCCAAGCACTAGCCGACAGAATTTCGCTCATCAGCCCCTCGTCCACCATGAAGGTAGCTGCCGACGCCGAGCGCTTGCGCCGCGAAGGCAACGATGTGGTCGATTTCGGGGCCGGTGAGCCGGACTTTCCGACGCCGGAAAATATCAAGCGCGCCGCCATCGAGGCCATCGAAAAGAACTTTACCAAGTACACCAACACCGGCGGCACCGAAGAGCTCAAACAGACCATTTGCGAC
>JALYJH010000258.1:0-744 GCA_030775415.1 Acidobacteriota bacterium
ATAGGCGGCGTCCTCGCCCAAGCTGAAGTTGAGGTGCTTGGGCTTGTCGGTCTCGATGACTTCGCGGGCCGCGGTCCAGACCTCGGCTTCGACGCAGCCGCCGCCGACGGTGCCGAGCATGGAACCATCTTCGCGCACCAGCAGTTTGGCGCTTTCATAGCTGGGGATAGAGCCGTTTACCTGTACGATGGTGGCTACGGCGCACTTCTGGCCCAGACGGCGCAGTCGCACGATTTCATCGTAGATGTCCACGGAATTATTATATCTTGACCATGGGCGGAGCCTTTGTTTACGTCCGAAAGGATAGCGCCGCGGCGTTTGATTGGAAGTCTAGTAGTAGCGGTGGGGATTGCGGGACTGGTGTTGGCGCTATGGTTCGCATTTATCTAATGTCCCCTCCGAATCAGGCGATATGCATGCTGAGTGTATCGCAGCATCCTTATCTCGCCGGACGCGGAGGTTGGCGGCAAGCTTACGGCGGCGCTCGAGGCGAGTGAGCACGTGGAGATTGCTCGCGTGCTCGATCATTATCCGACGGGCGTCGAACTGATCCGCACGGTGCGGGCACTGGCGGCTGACATCCTGTTTTTGGACTTCGGGTCCTTGGAGAAGGGTCTCGAAGCAGTTCATGTATTGGAGGTGGAAGGCACTCCCTTACAGATCGTGGGTTTCGCCAAGAATCTCGACCCGGCCGTGATGCGCGAGACCATGCGGGCGGGTGTCCGTGAATTCCTGGCGGAGCCG
>JALYJH010000258.1:754-5093 GCA_030775415.1 Acidobacteriota bacterium
GAGGACTGTAATCGAAACCCTGGCGAGCATTAAGGCACAGATCGAAAAACGGCCGGGGGCTTACCGATCCACCAACCAGATTTTCAGCTTCCTGCCATCGAAAGCGGGGGCGGGCACGTCGACCATTGCAGCGAACGTAAGCGCGGCTCTGGCGCGACGGCCGAACACGCATGTGCTGCTTTCCGACTTCGATCTAAGCTCTGGCATGCTGCGGTTCATGCTGAAGCTTACCAACGAGTTCTCAGTACCGGACGCACTCGAACGCTCCGCCGACATGGATGAAAACCTATGGCCGCAGTTGGTCACAACGATTGAGGGGTTGGATGTGCTGCATGCCGGCCGTTTGAATCCGAGTTACCGGATGGACGCCACCCAGATCGGCGGTTTGATGGCGTTCATGCGGCGCACGTATCAAGTGTTGTGCTTCGATCTGTCAGGGAATCTGGAAAAGTATTCGCTCGAGCTGATGCAGGAATCCAAGCGCATTCTACTGGTTTGCACCGGTGAAGTGCCATCGCTGCACCTGGCTCGGGAAAAGATGATGTTTCTCAAAGAGCAAGGCTTAAGCGCGCGGATAGGTGTGGTGCTCAATCGCATGCAGAAGCATCCATTGTTCTCGAAGGAACAAGTGGAGGATTTGCTGGGCGTGCCGGTATTGCGGGTGTTCGCGAACGATTATCAAGCTGTGAATCGGGCGGTGGAAAGCGGCAGGATGCTGGAGCCGGCTTCTGAACTCGGGAGGAGTTTCGCGGAGTTTGCCGCGCAGTTGATGGACCAGCCGGCGCTGAAAACGGATCCGGTGAAACGGAGGTTTTTGGAATTCCTGCGGCCTCCGGCGACAGCCCCGGGACCACGTATTGTCCGGGCGCACCAGAAAGAGTCAGGCCCCCGCTAGCACTGCGCTATCGTGGAGCAGATGGATGCGGTCTTTGGGTGGGTCGCGACGTACGGCTACGGGGCGTTGTTCGGACTCCTGATTTTCGGCGTTGTAGGTCTGCCGATTCCGGATGAAACGCTGTTGGTGTTCTGCGGGTATCTGATCTTCAAGGGGAAGATGAACCCGGTTGAGACTTACTTAGCGGCGATGGCGGGGAGCTGCTGCGGGATTACGATCAGCTATTTCATCGGGCGGACCGCGGGGCTGGGCGTAGTGCACCGCTTCGGTAAGTATTTACACCTAAATGACCGGAAACTGGCGCGGGTCCACGGCTGGTTTGAGCATAGCGGCCATTGGGCGTTGTTTGGCGGATACTATATCGCCGGCGTACGGCATTTTACGGCTATCATAGCCGGCGCTTCGAAGCTGGAGTTTCACGCGTTCGCGCTGTTCGCCTGGTCGGGTGCCGCTACCTGGGCGGCGGTGTTTCTCACCCTGGGGTATTTCATCGGCGAACGCTGGAAGCCAGTGGCGGAGCTGGTTCATCGCTATTTGCTGTATGGCTCCGTCTTAGGAATTGGGGTGGCGCTGCTGGTCCTGGGAGTGCGCTGGCATTGGCGGCGGCGCACGATGTCCTGATGGTTTCACTGAGATGGAATCTTAGCCTCTGTAAGGTTCCTAGGTGTCGAGTGTAGGGTGAGTGCCTGACGGGCATAAATAGAAGTTGCGTGTAAATTAGATGCATGTTCCATTGGATCTGCCCGGAGTGTGGCCGGGAAATCGCTCCCACGGTTAGGGAGTGCCCGGCTTGCGATCCGGCAGCAACCATGGTGGAAAACGTGCTCGCGGGTGAAGTGGAAGCGCCCGCGAGCGCACTAAGAACGGCGCCGAATCCTGGGGAACCCGCCGCATCTCGCAACGAACCACGACGTCAAGGGGCTGACGCATTCCACCTGCCGCTGAACACCGGCGGCGAAGTGCCGCCCGCACTCGCTGCCCGCGTCGAGCCAATGTCGCCGCAGGCCGCGCGCGATTCCAAGCGTGTCGCGGACGCGGAGTCATTCGATGCATTGCCGCAATTTGGAACGCCGGATGGGGGCCGCCATCCGCTGGATCAGTTTTCTACGATGCTCGAGTCGCTGGAGCCGGAGCCACCGCTTTTGCGCGAGACGTTGGCGTTGCCGGTGCGGGCGCTGCCCACGGTGCCCCCTTCGTTGCGCGCTTTTATTGCCGACCTTCAGCCGGCGGGGATTCAGGCGAGTACTGCGTTGACTTCTGTGCAGAGCGTGCGGGAGGCGTTTGAACCGCCGCTTCTAACTTCGCCGACTCGGCTTCCACTGAGGCTCCATGCGCCGCTGGCTACGCCGCCGTTGGGAGCGAAGCTGTTGGCGTTGCTGGCGACGCCGTCGCACACGCTGCCGCCGAATGCGCTGAGCTTGGCTCCGGCGCTGGCGCCACTGGGCGTGTATGCTCCGCTGAAGGACAGGCCGCTGCTACCGGCTCGTCCGGAAACGCCAGTCCTTAAGCGGGAGTGCGCGCCACGCACTACGCTTCCAGGTCCAATGTTGACGCGGCGGCTCGTGAAGTTTGGAGACGGCGAGCTTAGCGCCATTGCGCCAGGTTTGTTGCGCGTTAAAAAGCGCCTGATCCCGGGATGGATGGCGAGCGCCTTAATTATTGGGACTCTGCTTGGCGCGGGGTTCACGAGCGTCGTGTCGTTGATGCGTCCGGCGAGCGAAGGCAAGCAGGTGGTTCTCGCGGAATCGGCCGCGCCCGCTCCGGTGACGCACGTGACCGCTGCGGCCCCGGCGCCTTCCCCGATTGAGGTGACCGGGTTCCGCATTCAGCTCGATCCCGCTAAAAAACCGGAAATTCAATACCTGGTGGTGAATCACTCGTCCGCGCGTTTCTCAGGCGTAAATGTGAACGTAACGCTCTATGCGGCCGACGCCAAGGCTGGTCAGCCGGCGCTCTGCAGCTTCCAGTTTGCGGCGCCGAATTTGGGGCCGTTCCAAGCGAAAGATATGACTAGCGCCATTGATCCCCAGACGCGGCCGGTGAGTGTGCCGGAGTGGCACGATCTACGCGCGTCCGTCGAAATCGTACCGGCTAACTGAGCGTCTTCCACAACAGCACGGCGACGGCAGCCAGAAAACCGAACGCGGCTTGGTATTCCCGGTTATAGCGATACAAACTCCAGCGGAAAGGTTTGGACGATTTTTCGCACGGCCGGCGCGGCAGCAACTGCGGGACGCGTTGGGTGTAGGCTGAGTAGGCGGGAAACAAGCGCGCCAGGTGCTGCTCTTCCAGCTCCACCACAGGTAGATAAATCAACACGAAGACGGCAGCAAATAAAAACGCAAGCTCCCAGCGCCGCGCGGCAACGGCGAATCCGGAGGCGGCGGTGAGCGTACCCAGGTACAGCGGGTTGCGTACCCAGGAGTAGGGGCCGCTGTCGATGAGAGAGCTGTCTTTTTGCAGATGTCCAGCGGCCCAGGCACGGAGCGCTAAGCCGAGCAGAGCTATGGGTAGCCCGCAGGCTAGCGACACCAGGGTTGGCGCGGAGAGCCACAGGAACGCTGCGACTAGCACGAATCCGCAGGGCACGCGCAGCTTGGCGACATTGTCGGCGTAGGTTTTCGAGAAGGTCACGCGGGGCAACCTATATTCGCCAGAACCGCGGCCAGTGCGTCGGCCACCATGCGGGGGGAAATCGCCAGCATACTGGCATGCGGTGTCGTCCGGCGCGAGTAATCATCGACTGCATGCGGAATACGCAAGATGCGCATTGAACCGCCGTAGGGGCCATGGCGCGCGGGGTTCGTGGGTCCAAAGATGGCAACTCCCGGTTTGGCGAGCGCGGCGGCCAAGTGGAGGGGGCCGCTATCGACACCGATCACGGCGTGGGCACGGCGGGTGGCGTCGATAAGGCCCTGAAGTCCGGAGAGATGCACGTGACCGCCGCTAATTTTTTCGAGAGCGCTCGCGGCGTCGGGCGGTCCGTTGACTACCAGCGGCAAATCGAGCAGGGCTGCAAGTTGCGACCAATGTTCTGGGGGCCACTGCTTCGCGCCCCATCCCGCGAGGGGACTGGTGAGCACAAACTTGCCCGCGGGGAGCGAGCCTTCGGGCTTACCTGCAGGGAGTGGGAAGGTGCGCAGGAGTTCCGTGGCACCGGCGCCGGCGGCGAGTTCGAGGTTGCGTTCGATGGCGTGCTCGGCGAGGGTCTCGATCTCCTCGGAATAGAACAGGGCGGCGGGGCGTTCGCGGACGCGTTTACGGTCGAAGCCGATGAGATGCTTTGATTTCACCGCTGCGGCTAGCGCGGCGGATTGAATGAGCCCTTGAAAATCGATGGCGAGGTCGAAATGGCAGGCGCGGAGGCGGCGGGCTTGGCTGAAGGACGCGACAAGAGAACGCTCGACTGGAATGATTTCGTCGACGTACGGATTACCTTCGAGG
>JALYJH010000259.1 GCA_030775415.1 Acidobacteriota bacterium
ACCGGATTCCGGGGTGGCGGCGGCCCTGGGGTATTGGTCGGAGTCGGGAATTCCTTTCCGGCAGGCGCTCATTCGCAATCACTACGTTGGACGTACCTTTATCGAGCCTTCGCAGGCGATTCGCGATTTCGGAGTGAAGCTGAAACTCAATCCGGTGCGCCATTTACTCGAAGGCAAGCGCGTGATTCTGGTCGACGATTCGCTGGTGCGCGGGACCACTAGCCGCAAGATTGTCCGCATGGTGCGGGGCGCGGGCGCGCGCGAGGTGCATCTGCGAATTTCGTGCCCCCCGACGATTTCGCCGTGCTTCTACGGGGTGGATACGCCCAGCGTGGCGGAATTGATCGCCGCTAACAATACAGTGGAAGAGATTCGGCGCTTTGTGGAAGCGGACTCGCTGGGGTATTTGTCGCTCGGCGGGCTGCGCGAGGCAGTCGCGGATCATCACCACGATTACTGCTATTCCTGTTACACCGGCAACTATCCCACGGAACTGGTGAACATTCAGGAATTAATGAGCGCCAAAGACCGCAGAACCTAATTTATTCCCGGCGCAGGAAAGCGCCCCCCGCGTTGGTCCAGCTCACAAAGCCGTATCGCCACGGTCGTCGTTGCGTATGCGGATGGCTTCGGCTACGTCGAACACGAAGATCTTGCCATCGCCGATTTTCCCGGTACGGGCCGCGGCTGCCAAGGCGCTCGTGATTTCATTGAGCCGCGCGGACGGCACTACCAGTTCGAGCTTGACCTTGGGCAGCAAGTCCACTTGGTATTCCATGCCGCGGTAGACCTCCTTATGTCCCTTCTGCCGGCCGTGCCCACGGACTTCAGTGATGGTCATGCCGTCGATACCGATTTTCTTAAGAGCGTCTTTCACGTCTTCAATTTTGTGCGGCTGGATGATGGCTTCAATTTTTTTCATATCGTCTCTTTCTAAGCTTCGAAGTTATAGCCTTCTTCGCCGTGCATGGTCAGGTCGAGACCTTCGATCTCGTCTTGATCGCTGGCGCGCAGGCCCGTTACCGCGTCGCACACTTTGAGGATAATCCATGTTCCGGCAATCGCGAGTCCCCATGCGATCGCTGCGCCGATCAGATTGTTGAGCGCTTGACCGGGATTGCCGTCGATCCAGCCCATGGGTTTGCCGGCGCGCATATCGTTCACCGCTTTCGTGGCGAAAACCCCGGTGAGAATCGCTCCTACCGTGCCTCCGATACCGTGCACGCCGAAGGCGTCGAGCGCGTCATCGTAGCCGAATTTTTTCTTGACTGCGCTGACCATGAAATAACAGACGACGCCGGCAACCAGCCCGATCAGCATGGCCGGCATGGGCGTCACGAAGCCGGAGGCCGGAGTGATGGCGACTAAGCCCGCGACGGCTCCGGAGATCGCGCCGAGCATGCTGGGCTTGCCATTGTGAACCCACTCGACCGCCATCCAAGCGAGCGCGGCGGCAGCGGTGGCAAAGTGGGTCGCGACGAAGGCGCTGGTGGCGAGGGCGTTGGCCGCAAGCGCGCTGCCGGCGTTGAATCCGAACCAACCGACCCACAGCAGGCACGCGCCCACGGTGCTTAACACCAGGCTGTGCGGGCGCATGGGGTCAACGCCGTAGCCTTTGCGTTTTCCTAAATACAAGGCGCACACCAGGGCCGAAACACCGGATGTGATATGGACGACAGTTCCGCCCGCGAAATCGAAAGTGGAGACTTGGCCCCAGGTGGCTCCCAGGAAACCGTTTTTGCCCCACACCATGTGCGCCATCGGCAGATAAACAATCAGAAGCCATAGGGTCATAAACAGAAGCATTCCGGAAAATTTCATACGCTCGGCGATGGCGCCGGAGATGAGAGCGGGCGTGATGACGGCGAACATCAGCTGATAGATCATGAACGTGCCTTGCGGAATGGTGCCGGCGTAGTCGGCGTTAGGGTCGGCTCCTACGCCGTGCAGGAATAAATATTGCAGGCCGCCGATGAAGGGAGTTCCTTCGCTGAAGGCAATGCTGTAGCCGATGATGGCCCAGATCACGCTGACGAGGGCCATCATGGCGAAGCTGTGCATCATCGTCGAGAGCACGTTTTTGCGGCGGACTAAACCGCCGTAAAACAGCGCAAGGCCCGGGCCCGTCATCATGAGAACCAGCGCGGCGCTGGTGAGCATCCAGGCATTGTCGCCGGCGGATTGCGCGGCTTTGGTGGCTTTCTCCAGATCGGCAAGCCGCTTGTCGAGATCCACCGCGGGCTGCGCCGCAGCGAGAGTACACAAAGACAGAAACAGCAGTGACAGCTTGGTCATAAAACGCTCCGTGGCGTGGAATTGACGGACGGGGTCAAACCGGGATCGAACGGGGTTCCCGAAATCTAACTTATCGATGGTACCAATTAGTACAATCGGGAAGGATGCGGTGCCGCTACCTTGTGATTGCGGGGCTTATGCTCGGCGTTATGTTAAGCGCGCATGAACCGGTGCGTGCACGTCATGGAATGGTGGTTGCGGACGAGCCCCTTGCCACTGACGTCGGCGTGGCAGTCCTGCAAAATGGCGGAAACGCCGTGGACGCGGCCGTGGCCGTGGGGTTCGCGCTAGCAGTCACGCATCCTTTCGCGGGGAACCTCGGCGGCGGCGGATTTATGCTGGTGCGCTTCGCTGACGGGCGTTCGACGTTCATCGATTTTCGCGAGCGGGCCCCCAGCAAAGCTTCGCGCGACATGTATTTGGACGCGCAGGGGAATCCTACGCGGGAATCGATCGAGGGGTGGCGATCCGCGGGCGTTCCCGGAACCGTACGCGGCTTTGAACTGGCGCAGACGAAGTATGGCAGTAAGAAGTGGGCGGAGCTGATCGCTCCCGCGATTGCGCTCGCGTCGAAGGGATTCGCGCTTTCCTATAAGGCGAGTGAAGGACTGCGGGGCTCGCGGAATCTGGCGGACGATCCAGAATCGAAGCGAATCTTTCAACGGGGCGGAGCGTTTTACCAGGCCGGAGATGTGCTGCTGCAGCCCGAGCTGGCGGCTACATTGCAGAAGATCGCCGTAGGCGGGGCGCGCGAGTTTTACGACGGCCAGACCGGGCAGCGGCTGGCGCTGGAAATGTCGCGGCATGGCGGACTCGTAACCTTGCCCGATCTACAGCAGTATCAGGCTGTCGAGCGCACGCCACTCATTGGGAAATATCACGGCCTGGACATCATAACGGCGCCGCTGCCGAGTTCGGGCGGCATTGGGATTTTACAGATGCTGGGGATGCTCGACGGCAGCGGCTACGAAAAGTCAGGGGCTGGCTCAGCGGCATCGATTCATTACATCACTGAGGTGATGCGACGCTATTTTGCGGATCGCAGTTTGTATTTGGGCGATTCGGATTTCGTGAAAGTGCCGGTGAAGGGCCTGCTCGATGCGGCCTATCTGCGCGCGCGGAGGGATTCGATCAATCCTGATCAGGCCACGCCTAGCGATCAGGTCAGCGCCGGCAAGCCAATGGGGCGCGAGGGAACGGAGACCACCCACTACTCCATCATCGATGCGGCAGGGACCGGGGTGGCGGTAACTTACACGTTGAACAATGGCTACGGCAGTGGGATTACCGTGCCGGGGCTGGGCTTTTTGTTGAATGATGAGATGGATGACTTCACTTCGAAGCCGAATGCGCCGAACCTTTATGGCCTGGTACAAGGGGAAGCGAATGCGATCCAACCAGGCAAGCGGCCATTGTCGGCAATGTCTCCGACCATCGTGGTGCGTGAGGGGAAGCCGTTCCTGGTGCTTGGTGCGCCCGGCGGCCCGCGCATTGTGACCGCGGTTTTGCAAGTGCTGTTGAATGTGATCGACTTCCGCATGAACGTCCAGGATGCTGTCGACGCGCCACGGTTTCATCATCAATGGAAACCAGACAGGTTGTATCTGGAGCCGGGAATTTCGCCTGATACGGTGGCGATTCTCGAAGACATGGGACATCAGGTGGATGACTCGCCCGGCATAGTGCTGGCGCGCGTGAATGCAATCTTGAGGGATGGCGGCTGGCTACAGGGCGCGGCCGATTCGCGCTGGGTCGGCAAAGCTGCGGGATACTAGAACTCTACCGGCATGCAACGCGCGCTCTCCACCCACCTTTTAGTTAACCATCGTTTGACCACGGTCTGGCTGGAGCGGATTTGGGACGCAGATATTCCACTGGTGGAATTGTTTTGCGCGCGCCAGCATCTGGATTACCGGAACCGGGCGCAGATATCCGAACTCGCGTATTGGTTCCGCGATTCCGAGTTGCGGGTGCACTCGCTGCATTCGCCCATGTACAGCGATGACGCCAATGGACGGACGGGGCCGCAGGCAGTGATTAATATTACGGAGCCCGTCAAGAGCAAGCGCATTCCGATGGTCGACGAAATCAAGCGTGCGCTGGAAATCGCGGAAACTGTTCCCTTTCGCTACTTGATCCAGCATCTGGGTGTTACCGGGCAGGAATACGATGAACGGTCAATGGACGCGGCGTTCACTGCCCTCGAGGAGATCAGCGTTTTCGCCCGCCAGCGGGGCGTGGAGGTGCTGCTGGAGAATACACCGAATGAGCTAGCAAGCGCCGAACGTCTGCTCATGTTCCTAGGCATGACCCATTTGGATTTAAATGTTTGCTTCGATGTGGGGCATGCGCACATGAACGAAGGGGTCGAGTCTGCCTATCGTTTGCTGAAGAGCCGCATCCGCTCGACGCACGTCCATGACAATAATGGTGAGGAAGACTTGCACCTGTTTCCCATGCTGGCGGGGGGGCAGGGAACCGTCGACTGGCTCGGCGCCATGCAGCTTCTCCGCTCTCAGGAAGACCGCTATCCGCTGCTGCTGGAACTACGCGAGGTGCCCGACATGGGTCTGCCCTTCGATGCCCTGCGGCGGGTGTTTGACGCGCTGGAAGGTTTGAAACCGGATGATGAATAGAGTGACGATCGCGGAAGTAGGGCAACACGTGGGTGAGTCTGTCGAGATCGACGGCTGGCTTTACAATTTGCGGCGCAGTGGGAAGATTTGCTTTCCGCAAATGCGCGATGGCACGGGCATTCTGCAATGCGTGGCTGTCAAGAC
>JALYJH010000260.1 GCA_030775415.1 Acidobacteriota bacterium
GGGCAACGCTGGCGATCAAGGCAAGAATCCAAATTAGGACACCACCCACTAGGCTAACGGCTAGGTAGCGCCCTGGAAATGCGCTAAACTAAAATCTTCGCAATCACACCGGTTCGACGGGGACTACCTTGCACGGCAAATCCAATAGCTGTAGCGGTACGCAGTGAGGCTACGGTTCAGTGAAACCCCGGTCGGCGGGCTAACGTCTGAAGGGGAACGCAGCTTTGAAAGGAACCCGGACTAGATGACAGTGTTCAGGCTCGGAAGCCTGCGTTTGCTCGCGGCAACCCTGCTGTGGTCGATCTCGACCCACACCCAAATACTGGCTCAGGGACAAGCTGCGCCGACTGGTGCGCAAGCTCCGGCTGCGGCCCCGGCGAAATCGCAAGCGCCACCCCAGCCGCCTCCGGCCAAGAACAATCCTTTTGAAGCTATTCCGCAAGGCGCCGCACCTGCAACGCCCGCGCAACCACCGGCTCCCGCGGGACAGGCGCCGGGTTTGCAAGCACCTAAGCCAGCCGCCGAACCCGAACCGCAAGCCTTTGAGGACGTGATCGAGGCGATCGAGTTCCGGGGTGTCAGACGCGTCCCGCAAGACACCTTGCGCGCGCTGATCTTTACCAAGAAGGGCGACAAGCTGGACGACGAATCCATCCACCGCGATTTTATGGCCCTGTGGAACACGGGACGCTTCGACGATATTCGAGTCGAGCGCGAGATGGGAAAAACCGGCTGGATTCTGCGCTTTATCATGGCCGAGCGGCGGGTGATCCGTTCCATCAAATACGATGGCAACAAATCGATCACCAACTCTGAAATTCTGGACCGCTTCAAAGAGCGCAAAGTCGGCTTATCCGTGGAATCGCAGTACGATCCCAACAAGATTCAGCGTGCCCGCAATGTCTTGCAGGAATATCTGGCCGAGCGCGGGCGGCAGTTCGCCACGGTAGAGCCGGAACTGCGCCAGGTGCCTCCGTCATCGCTCGAAGTGATCTTTAAAGTGAATGAAGGTCCCAAGGTCAAAGTGGGCGAGCTCACATTTAAGGGCAACGAGGTCTTCAACGCTTTAACCATCCGGCGAGCCATGAAAAATTTGCGGCCGCTTGGGATTCCCAACTCCATCTTCTTCGAAAATATTTTCGCGAAGACTTACGATTCAACCAAGCTCGAAGAGGATCAAGATCGGATTGAGATGTACTATCGCGACAACGGCTATTTTCAGGCCCGCGTCACTGACCACACGGTGGATATCGTAGACGTCGGCGGTGGCAAATTCAAACTGCCTTTGATTCATCCCAATAAGCCCGGCAAGAACGCCAACATTGAGCTCACCATCGATGAGGGCCGGCTATACCGCTTGAACAGCATCAATTTCTTAGGAGTGAAGCTGTTCCGTACGCCGGAAACCCTGATGCGCCCCATCTTTCAGATGCAGCAGGGCGATGTGTTTTCGACCGCCAAGTTGCGCAAGGGCTTCGAGGAGCTGCGCAAATTATACGGGTCCTTCGGCTACATCGATTTTGTGTCGGAACCTAACATCGAGCCGCTGCCGGGCACCGACAAGATCGATCTGACCTTGAATTTCGACGAGGGCAAGCAATTCTTCGTGCGCCGCATCGATTTTTCCGGCAATACCACCACCCGCGACAAGGTCATTCGCCGTGAACTGCTGATTGACGAAGGCGACGTGTACAACACCCGCCTATGGGAATTGAGCATTCTACGGTTGAACCAGTTGGGATACTTTGACGCCCTCAAGGCCGAGGACGCAGCCGACGTCAAACGCGACACCAAGACGAACACCGTCGACTTGACGCTGAAGGTCAAAGAAAAAGGCAAGAACTCAATTCAGCTAAATGGCGGCGTGTCGGGAATCTCCGGCAGCTTCTTGGGCTTCGGCTACTCGACCAATAACTTGGTGGGATTAGGGGAGACGCTCAGCCTGCAAACCACGCTGGGGACGGTGCAGCGCAATGTGACCCTGGGATTCACCGAACCGTACTTGTTCGACAAGCCGCTGCAGGCCGGTTTCACAGTTTTCATGTCGCGTTACGACTACAATCAGGCGCGGCAAGCCTCGGTTCTGGCGGGCACCAACCTCACCGCTCTGTATAACCAACTGGGGCAGCAGAACCTACTGAACTACGTGAGCAACTCGCGCGGCTTCACGACCTTCATGAGCTATCCCCTGAAGCGCAGCTTCGCTCGCGTCGGCATCAGCTACGGCTATACGATTCAGAGCGTAAATACTTTGACGGCGGCGGCGAACTCTTATTACACCTATCTCAATTTCCTGAACATCAATGGGCCGAATCAACTGGACGGGATCAAGTCCTCAACGGTCACGCCGAGCTTTACGTACAACACGGTGAACCATCCCATCACCCCGACGGCAGGCAAGTCCCTTTCGGCCTCGGTGCAATTCTCGGGCAGCATACTGGGAGGGAATGTAAACCAGATCGAGCCTATTATTGACGCCAAATACTTCCACAAAGGGCTTAGCGCCAAGCATGTGGTGGGCGTGCACTTCTCCGGTAAATTCCTTACGGGTTACGGCGGCAAAACGGCGCCACCGTTCAATCGCTTCTTCATGGGCGGCGAGAACGACGTCCGCGGATTCGACATCTGGAGCATTACTCCTATCGCCTTCGTACCGATCGAAGGGACCGTGAGTGTGCTGAACGCCGATGGCAGCGCCAGAACGCAGCGCGGCGTGGCGGTCACCAAATCGGTTCCTTCTTACCAACTGGTAACCCCCGGCGGCGACACTTCACTGGTAGGAAATTTCGAATACCGCATTCCCATCTTCGGCCCGATCACACTGGCGGCGTTTCTCGATGTGGGCCTGAACCGGCTCATCAATAGCAATCAGTTAGTGATTAATTCGTCGCGGATTACGCAATTGAACGGAGAATTCCCGGAGGCATCTTTCCCCGCCAAGGCTGTCGTCGCTCCTGGAACCCAGTCCCCTCGCGCGTCCACGGGATTGGAGTTGCAGGTATTAATGCCGGTCGTGAATGCTCCATTCCGTGTATACTTCGCGTATAACCCATTGACAGTGCGCGAAAACGTACAGGCTCCCATCTTGGCCCCGCGCAGCGATTTCCCGAATGAAGCCACATTCCTGAACGCGCTGTCGCAGGTGGGCGCGGTTTACCCTTATGTCGAAAGGCGGACGCTGTTCCGCTTCTCGGTAGGCCGGACGTTCTGAGCGCGTAATCACATCACGTGTTAGCATGAGAGAAAATTATTTGAGGAGTATCGCTGTGACCAAGAATCTGTTTGCAATGCTCGCGTTAGGCGCCGGGATGGCGGGAATGGCCATGGCCCAGGCGGCCGCGCCAGCAGCGGCTCAGACCGCGCCACCCGCGACGGCTTCTCCCACGGCGGCTCCAGCGACTTTGGCGGGGCCGCCCACTAAGGTGGGGGTGATACAGATCCAGGCCGCGCTGGCAGCCACCAAGGAAGGCCAGAAGGCCGCCGCCGAGCTCGAAGTCAAAATGGCTCCGCGCAAAAAGGAACTGGAAGGAAAGCAATCCGAGATCAAAGATCTGCAGGATCGCCTGGCGAAGGGCGGCAATACGCTCTCCGATAGCGCCAAAGAGGATCTGACGCGCAATATCGACGCCAAAACCAAGAGCTATAACCGGCAGCTTGAGGATGCCCAGGCAGAGCTTGAGCAGGAACAGCAGAAGCTGGTGAACGTGCTCGGACAAAAGATGATGGCGGTGATCGATAAATTCGCGCAGCAAAACGGCTTCGCTATCGTGCTGGATGTGAGCAATCAAAACACTCCGGTGTTATACGCTTCAAACACTGTCGACATCACCAAGGAAGTCATCGACCTTTACGATAAGACGGTGTTTACCGCGACGCCCGCGGCTAGCCGGCCAGCGCCCACAGTTTCTAGACCGGCGGCGGCCCCGGCACCGAAGCCGGCGCCTGCAGCACCGGCCGCGGCTCCGGCTAAGAAGCCCTAGGTCGCTAGATGCGAGCTACAGAACCTCTTCGCTCCAGTTCTCTAGGATGACCTTCACCTTCTGCGTGAACTGATCGCCGAGGGCGCCATCGATCAGGCGATGATCGAAGGTCAGTGCCAGATAACAGACTGAGCGGATAGCGATTGCGTCGTCGAGTACCACCGGGACTTTCTCGACGGTGCCAACGCCTAGAATCGCCACCTGCGGCTGATTGATCACGGGCGTCGCGAACACGCTGCCGAAGCTGCCGAAGTTGGTGATGGAGAAAGTACCTGCCTGCACCTCCTCCGGGCGAAGCTGGCGCGAGCGGGCGCGGGAGGCCAAGTCGGCAATCGAGCGCTGCAATCCCACCACGTTTTTTTCGTCTGCGTTGCGGATCACCGGTACGATCAGACCATTTTCGAGTGCCACCGCCATCCCGAGATTTATATCGCGGTGGTAGATGATGTTGCTACCGTCGATCGAACTATTGAGCAGCGGGAACGCTTGCAGCGCCGCCGTGGTGGCGCGCATTACGAAGGGCAGGAAGGTTAGGCTGAAGCCATGGCGAGCCTGGAATTCGCCTTTCACCCGGTCGCGCATTTTGGCGATGCGAGTCATGTCAACCTTATGAACCGTGGTCACGTGGACTGACGTGCGCTTGCTGAAGACCATGTGTTCAGCAATCTTCTGGCGCATGACGCTCATTGGCTCCACGCGAGCGGCCGGAGCTTCGCCACGGAAATGAGCCTGCTCCTGAACCGGCGCGACGGTCTGCGTTCGCGGGGGTGGGGGTGGCGGCGGAGCCTGTTGCTGCACCACAGTGGTGGCGGGTGCGGCAGGAGGCGAAGACGGGTGCGGAGGCGCAGCTTGCACCGGTGGAGCGGCAGCAGGGGTGGGGGCGGCGGGGCGTGCCTGGAGATACGCTTCCAGATCCTGCTTGGTGATGCGCGAGCCGGCGCCGGTACCGCGCACCTGGCTCAAGTCGATATTGTTCTCGCGCGCCATTTTGCGCACTAGCGGGGATAGCGGTCCAGCCGCCTCCTCAGCGGAAGGAGCTTCGACTGGCGCCTGCGCGGGCCTGGCGGGTGCGGCAGGTGCCGGGGC
>JALYJH010000261.1 GCA_030775415.1 Acidobacteriota bacterium
GAAGTGGGCGTGGACTTTGAAGCGATTCAGTTTCGAGGTTACGCTGCGGGAGACGCTGCGTCCGCCGAGATTCTCGCTGCAATTTGTGATCCCGGCGGCGGTGGCTGCGATTTCGCCGGTGGTGAAGATGTCGTGCATGGTGGACGGGCAGAGTGCGGGGACGCAAAGCTATTCGGGAACGGATGAGAAATATTTTGAGGCGGAGCTGCCGGCGGGCGTGGATGCGAGCAAGCCGATGCGCTTTGAGTTTGCGGTGGAGCACGGGCTGGATGCCAGCGTGGATGGGCGGGATTTGGGCGTGATTATGCCGTTCAACGGTCTGATTCGCGGGATTTCGGAAAAGATCAACTTCTGGCTGTATTAGAGGGCCACAGCGCACGGCCGTGGCGTTGGGCAAATTCTTCGAGCCGTGTGCGGACATAATCGGGGCCGAGGGTTTCAGCGTAGAACATAGGTCCGCCACGCCAGGCCGGGAACCCGTAGCCGGTAATGTAGATCACGTCGATGTCGGAGGAGCGCAGGGCCATGCCTTCGTCCAAGATGCGTTGGCCTTCGTTGACTAACGCCAGGATGCAACGGTCAATTATTTCTTCTTGCGGGATCATGCGCTGTTCGATGCCGGCGGCGCGGGCGGCCGTTTCGATGAGGGCGGCTACTTCGGAATCGGGTGAGGGCTTGCGAGTTTCGTCATAGCGCGACCAGCCCTTGCCAGTTTTTTGTCCTAAGCGGCCTTGGGCGCAGAGGAGAGGGAGCACTAGAGGACGGCGGGCTCCGGGGGGAGAGCCGCAGACTTCGGCGATGTCGCGCATCACGTCGTTGCCGACCAGGTCGTACATGGCCAGAGGGCCCATGGGCATGCCGAAATCGTAGAGGGCTTGGTTGACTTGTTCCACGGAGGCTCCTTCTTCGAGGAGGAACTGGGCTTCGCGGCCGTAGACGTTGATCATACGGTTGCCGATGAAGCCGGGGCAGTTGCCTGCGATGACGCCGAGCTTGCTTAACTTTTTAGTGAGAGCCGCGGCGGTGGCGGTTACTTCCGGAAGAGTCGCGTGGCCGGGGACGATTTCTACCAGGCGCATGATGTTGGCGGGGCTGAAGAAGTGGAGTCCGATGACCATTTCGGGGCGGCTGGTGGCGGCGGCGATCTGGTCAATGTTTAGCGATGAGGTGTTGGTGGCCAGGACGCACGATGGCCGGACGAGGGCGTCGAGGTCGCGGAAGACTTGTTGTTTTACCGCTAAGTTTTCGAAGACGGCTTCGACGACGATTCCGGCTTGATCGAAGCCGTCGTAGGTGAGTTGCGGAGTGATGAGCGCCAGTTTTTGGGCGGCGGTTTCCTGGGGCAGGCGCGAATAATTGCGGCGGATGTTGGCGAGGCCGCGGTCCAGTGCTTCTTGCGTGGTTTCTTTGATCGCTACTGGGATGTTGGCATTGGCGAAGGCCATGGCGATGCCTGCGCCCATGGTGCCGGCGCCTACGATGGCGGCGCGGCGGATCTCATGGGTTGGCGTCACGCCTGAGATCCCGGGGATTTTAGTGACGGCGCGTTCGGCGAAGAAGGAGTGGATGAGGGCTTTGGATTGCGGGGAGCGGAGGCACTCGGCGAAGAGAGTTGCTTCGTGTTGCAGGCCTTCGGCAAAGGGAAGTTTGGTCGCGGACTCCACGGCGTCGATGGCGGCCAGGGGCGCGGTTTGGCCGCGCATTTTTTTGCGGGCCTGATCGCGCGCGGCGGCGAAGATGGCGGGATCGGCAGTTAGTTTTTCGCTGCGATCGCGGGTTTTAAGGAATGGCTGGGCGGCAATTTCCCGGGCGAAGGCTACGGCTCCGCTGCGGAGATGGCCGTCGATCATTTGGTCGACGATGCCGGTGGCGAGCGCTTCGGAGGCTGTGATGGGCGCGCCGGACGCGCACATCTCCAGGGCTTTGGCTACGCCCGCGAGACGCGGCAGACGCTGGGTTCCTCCGGCGCCGGGGATGAGGCCCAGCTTCACTTCGGGTTGGCCTACCTGCGCGGACGGGGCGATTACGCGGTAGTGGCCGGCCATGGCGGTTTCCAAACCTCCGCCTAACGCGGAGCCGTGGATGGCCATCACCACTGGCTTGGGGGAATCTTCTATTGTGCTGATGGCTTCGAGAAGGGTCGCCAGATATAGGGAGGAGGTGGGTTTACCGAATTCGTTGACATCGGCTCCGGCTGTGAAGGTGCGGCCGGCTCCGATTACTACGATGGCGCGGGCCGCTGCGTCGGCGTTGGCTTGCTGGATCGCGGCGGTGAGGGCTTCGGCGACGCCGGGGCTGAGAGCGTTTACTGGGGGATTGTCGATGGTGATTACGGCTACTTCTCCATCGCGTTCGTAATTTACAAGGGTGCTCACGATTTCAAGTTTCTGACGGACTCGACGGCCTGGCGAGCTTGGGCGCGGGCGGAGGCTAAGGGGTCAGGTGGGTTGCCGCTGATGGGGATGGTGGGCGGGCCCGGCTTCAAGGAGTTTAGATACGCTTCCATTTCCGCGGGCGAGTGGGGGCACGACGCGGTTAAGATTACGTCGGCCCAGGCGGCGTCTGTTTCGCGGGGGGCGACGTAGTCGAGAAGCATGCGCTCCAGGTTTTCGGTCCAGAGGGGATCGCTGGCGATGGTAGCGGGATCGGCAAGATCTTTCAGGCGGCGCAGACGGATATTGGCGCGGGCCTGCACTGCGCCCAGGCCTGCTGCGAGCGCCAGACGCTCGGTTTCACCGTGGCGGGAGTAGAAGACCACTAGCGCATTCACGGTCATGCCAGGTCGAAGACTAGGAATTCGCCGCCGTTGGGTCCGGCTCCCGCGATTTGGAGGGAGGACTCATCGCTGAAGGCGGCGCCGTCTCCTTCTTTGAGGGCGTGGCCATTCAAGGTGATGTTCCCCTGCGCGCAGTGGACCCAGGCGTGGCGTGCTGGGGCGATGGGTTGTTGCAGAGTCTCGCCGGAGGCTAGGACCGAGGCGTACATGCGGGCATCCTGATGGATGACGGCGGCGGGGACAGGGGTGTTTTTGTCGGGACCGGCCATCAGGCGGAGGCGGCCTTTTTTCTCGGCTGGATCGAAGGCGAATTGCTGATAGGAGGGTTCGAGGTCAGCTTCGGCGGGTTCGATCCAGATTTGCAGGAAGTGGACGGGCTCCTTGGGGGAGGGGTTGAATTCGCTGTGGATGACGCCGGTGCCGGCGGACATGGCTTGCACCATGTTGGGCTCGAGGATTTCCTGCTTACCCATGCTGTCTTTGTGGGCGAGGCTGCCTTGCATTACGTAAGAGATGATTTCCATGTCGCGATGGCCGTGCGCGCCGAAGCCTTTGCCGGGGGCTACGCGATCGTCGTTGAGGACGCGCAGGGAGCGGAAGCCCATGTGTTTGGGATCGTAATAATTCGCGAAGGAGAAGGTGTGGTAACTGTTCAGCCAGCCATGATCGGCGTGGCCGCGTTGGTCAGCTAGCCGGAGGGTAATCATGATTCCATGTTACCCATCGCGTCAAGCTTAGTGCGTGGTTTCGATGACGCGGGGTCCGCCGTCCAGGCCGTAAATCGTGATCTTTCCGGGATTAGCAGGTTTGGCGGGACGCACCGTGGGCGGCGGAGCTTTGGGAGCGGCGGCGGCAGCCTGCATATGCGCTTGGGCGGTCTGCAACTGCGCTGTGAACTCCTCTTTGGATAAGGCCAGACTCACGCGCATGCGATTTCCCAGGGAATCGATCTTCAGCTTCTGCACCGAGTCCGCGATTTCGGCTGCGTTGGGCTGCGCTGCCATTTCCATCTGAATCTGGGAAGCGAGCATCTGCGCCATCCGCGACGCGGCGGCTTCGCTTTCGGTGGCGAGGCTCAACTCGAATTGGAAGCTGTCGCGGATTGCCAAGCCGAAATCTATGCCCTTAATTTGCGAAGCGTACTCGGGGCTTAAGGGGTTCCAAGCGGCTGTGGCGGGCTGAAATTTGGAGAGCGATTCGTCGGCAATGACCCAAAAATCGTGGGTTGCGGCCAGAGCTTTCGCGCGGGCTAACAGTTTTGAAGCCGG
The DNA here is from genome assembly GCA_030775415.1 of Acidobacteriota bacterium. Classification (GTDB taxonomy): domain Bacteria; phylum Acidobacteriota; class Terriglobia; order Bryobacterales; family Bryobacteraceae; genus Palsa-187. The sequence goes on from JALYJH010000261.1 coordinate 4,045, forward strand.
GGGCAGGGCGTGGCCGCGACGGTCGAGCGCTGCCACGACGGATTTTTCATCGCCCAAGAGCAGCAGGCCGTCCATCACTGCCAGGGTGTTGGTGTCGGTTTTCGTGGTGCGGTAGAGATCCGCTGTGCGGTAACGGCGGGGGGCGCTCTGCTGAAACGCTTGCAACGCCTCCAGCGGAAATTTGCCTTCGATGGCCAGCAGGAACGGGGCATTGGTCTTGGTGTTCAAGGCCGGGTTGCCGGGCGAGGAGACAAGTATGTAGTTGACCTGATCCAGTATTTGCTTGCCCATGGCCTGCATCGCTTCCACGGGAGGCTGTGCCGGCGGCGTGGGCGGCTTGGTTTGGGCGCTAAAGAGTTTCCAGGCGTCGGACTCGCGGATGCTCTTGACGTCGATGCCGAGCATGAGCTTGGCGTCGGGATGTCCCAGTTCCCAGGTGTTGGTTTCGGCCGCGGCGGTGGCGGTGAAAAGTGCGAGCGCGGTAGCGAGCTTCGATGCGGTCATGGTGATGACTCCTCCCCGTCTTATCACGATGCTAAGGCATTTTTTGGGGCTTCGGGAATCGAGCGAACCACTTAGTTGAAGGCGGCGGATTGCCGAAGGATCAGGAGACCGATCAGGCGACGGAATGGGCGGACTTTTCTTCGGCTACGGCTTCAACTGGGAAGCCAAGCTCGCGCCAGAGGGGAAAGCCTCCTTCGAGGGGGCGGACGTGGGCGACGCCATGGCGCTTTAGTTGGAGGGCTACGCGGGCGCTGGTGACTTCGTTGGGGCAGGTGCAGTAGAGGATGATTTCGGCGCCGATGAGCGGGGCGATGAGGGAATCCACCTGGTCTTCAGTCAATTCGCGGGGACTGATCTGGATGGAGCCGGGGATGCGGCCTTCGCTGCGCTCGATGGCGTTGCGGAGGTCGACTAGCGACAGGCTTTCGCCGCGGTCTATGCGTTCCTTCAATTCGTGCGGAGTGATGCGGGCGATGCGCAAG
>JALYJH010000262.1 GCA_030775415.1 Acidobacteriota bacterium
CCAAACCAAGCGTCCAGGCGGTGCTAGGGATGCATACCAAGTTTTTGCGGCCGTGGATCGGATGGCTTGGACCCTAGAAAAATTAAGGTCACATCGACGGACTTGGCGCTCTCGTTAACCTTGGTCTGCGAACTGGTCTCACCCAGGTTATCGAAAATTCCCTGGTCTTTTATTTGCTTCAGAAACACATCTGGATAGTCAGCGTCGAAAGGCTTGCCTTCGCGCTCGCCCCACATTTTGCGAACGGCCGGTTCGCTGAGCACGTCCAGTCCGCGGATCTCCAGTTTCCCATAATTGAACGAGGGCCCCGTGTCAACGTTCACCGCCAGATTGACGGTGTGCTCTTTGTCGTCGTACGTGCGGTCGGCGCGCGCGGTCGCATGTAAATATCCCGTTCCCCTGTAACGTTTGATAATGCGCTCCAGGCCGGTCTTGATCTCGTCAAAGTTTACGGTCTCATCCTTGCGCCACTTAACCAGGTCCTCGAGTTCTTTAGCCTGCCGCGCCGCAGCCCCCGTGAAGCGCACCGCGCCCAACTTGTACGCGGGACCTTCCTCGACCGTCACCGTCACAGCGACGCCGATTACTTCGGCCTGCTTTGAAGGTTCCGCAAGGATTTTGGTAAAAGCCACGCGTGCTTTACCGTGCGCTTCATACAGTGGACGGACGCTGGCGTCCAGCAGGCGGCGCACTGCAGTCTCGGTGAATTCAGTGCCAACCGCGACATCGGCAAACTTATTCAGCAGTTCTTTTGCGGGAACTGACTCGTTGCCGCTAAAATGGACCTCGGAAATGCGCGGCCGGTCGCCCGCTGGCCGGAAGAGAATTGTAGGTTCGCCGGGCAGGTCGTAGTTCAGCTTGCCCTCCACAGTTATCTTGCCGCCCAGCGTCTTCGTGAGCATTTGCTCGTAGCGATCGAGAACCTCACGAGTGGCTGGAATCATATCGCCCATCAGAATCTCCTGCTTCGCGAGCGCCGCGCGCAACGTAGCGTCCGCAACCGGGAGATCCTCAAAGCGATAGGAATAGAGCAGCGCGACTTCCGCCAACTCAAACGTCGCATCGTACCCGTTATTTGCCGCATTGGGTTTGAACTCATAACCGACGCTTTCAAACGCCCCGGTTGCGAGCAACTTCGCGCGCGCAGCGTCGAAATTGTCTTTACTGACCGGCTGCCCGGTCTTGAGCCCAGAAGCTCCTATAATCTGCGCTGCAGTGTAGTGTTTATTGCCCTTGATCGTCAGATTGGTCAGCGGGTACGGACGGGAAGCAGACTGCGCCAGCGCCAACAGAGGGAACAGGAGCAAGCCGGCAAGCCACGCACGCATATGTACATTCTACGTGGCTCCTGGCATTGGGGTTCCCTTGCGGCCTTATTCTAATTCGAGCGTAACGTACATAAGAGTGCCGTCACGTTCCACCTGAATCGCCACAGGATCCCCGGATTTAAGCGCCGCCAGGGTTGCAGTCACCGCGCGGATAGTAACCGCCGGCACCTGATTCACTTGGTAGATGACATCGCCCACTCGCAGGGTTTCACCCGAATAGGGTGCATCGGGGCTTTCCGCCGCGATCACCAGCCCATAGGTGTGGCGCAATGCCGGCAGCAATCCCTGGATCTTCTCGTCCACTTCGATCGCCAGCACGCCCAGTTGCGGAATGAAGTTTTTATCGGGATCCACCATGTCGGCGAAGCGCTGCGGGTCGTCGCTGCGCTCGATCACCTGCATGTTAAAGGAAAGATTCTGGTCGCCGCGTCTGACGCTCAAGGTGACTGGGCTGTCCAGCGTCTGGCTATAGATAAAACTTTGCAAATCCCGGGCGTTCTTAATTTCCTTGCCATTTACCGCGACGATGATGTCGTCAGTCTTCATCCCAGCGCGGTCCGCCGGACCTCCCGGCAATACGTCGGCAGTGATCGCGCCCGAGTCCTGCGGCAGCCGTAGCGCCTTGGCTAGTTCCGGCGTAATCGGCTGCGCCACGATGCCCAGTTGCCCGCGGTGTACGTGCCCGTCCTTGCGAATCTGGTTGTAAACGCCACGCACCACATCGCTCGGTATCGCGAAGCCTACACCTTCACTGCCACCGGATTGGCTGATGATAAAAGTGTTGATGCCTATTACGCGCCCTTCCGTATCCACCAGTGGTCCCCCGCTATTGCCGGGATTAATGGGCGCGTCTGTCTGCAGATAAGGGACCGAGTCGTTTTCGCGCACCTGCCGCGACGTCGAACTGATTACGCCCATGCTGACCGATCCGGCCAACCCAAAAGGACTGCCGAACGCCATCACCACTTGCCCCACGCGAACATTCTTCAGGTCTCCGAAGGTCAATTGCGGCAGTCCGCTGCGGTCGATCTTGATGACAGCTATATCGGTCTGCCGATCCGCGCCCACGAGCTTCGCCGCAACTACCACTTCCTTGGTATTGTCAGGGCCCGCCGCCAATCTAACTTGAATCTTATGGGCTCCCTGAATGACATGATTGTTGGTAACAATGTAGCCGTCGGCCGAAAGAATGACACCCGAACCCGTATTTCGCTGGCGCGTGAGGAGGCTGGCTGACCCGCGCGTGCTGTCATCGCCCCGCCCGTAACCAGTGGAAACAATCTGCACCACCGCCGGGTCAACGCGCGCGGCTAGCGCCTCTAGGGACTGGCTAAAAGCCGTGAGTGGGATCGCCGACTGACCAGGAGACGCCGGGTATGCCAGCACAGCAGCTAGCGAAGCAAGCAAGTAGATGCGCTTATACATACTCCTATGGACGCCGTCCGTTGCCTCTGGAGTTTCATCTTCCGACCCGGAATTCGCGATCCGTCCTGCTACACTAAAAGAAAAACCATGACATACGATGTAATCGTCCTCGGGAGTGGGCCCGGGGGATACTCAGCGGCTATTCGTGCGGGACAGTACGGCCTGAAAGTCGCCGTGGTCGAAAAAGACGCCAAACTTGGAGGCTGCTGCCTGCATGTCGGCTGCATCCCAACGAAGTCTTTCTTACATACGGCTGATGTTTGGGAGCATTTCCAGAACTCCGTCGAAGATGGGATCCGCTGCGAAAATCCCCGCCTGGATTTTCCGCTGGTCCTCGATCGCAAGAATAAGATCGTCGCCAAGCATGCCAAAGGCGTCGACTTTCTGATGAAGAAAAATAAGGTTGACGTGATTAAGGGTTTCGGCCGTCTAGCGGGCCCGGGGAAACTCGAAGTTACCTCCGATGGCGGCAAGCAAATCGTCGAATTCAAGAACATTGTCCTGGCGACGGGCTCTGAAGCCCGTATGCTCCCCGGACTCCAGCCTGACGCCAAGCGCATCCTCACCAACATCGAAATTCTGAACCTGAATTACGTGCCGAAATCGTTGGCGGTCCTAGGCGCGGGCGCCGTGGGGGTCGAGTTCGCGTCGTGCTTCCACCGTTTTGGATCGAAAGTCAGTGTTTTTGAAATGCTGCCGCGTATTGTTCCCGTCGAAGACGAAGACGTTTCTAAGGATCTCGAACGCTACTTCAAGAAAAGCGGCATTCGCGTGGAAACCGGCGCCAAAGTCAGCAACGTCCAGACCACCGAAAACGGAGTACGCTTCACGGCGACTCTGGCCAACGGAAAAGATGAAACGGTCGAAGCCGAAGCGCTGCTGGTCGCCATCGGCCGCAAACCCAATACCGAAAACATCGGCCTTGAAGGCACCCGCGTACAACTGGACCGGGGATTCATCAAGGTTGATCCGTTCCAGCGCACCGGCGAACCCGGCGTTTACGCCATTGGCGACATCGTCGCCGGTACGCCCCAGTTGGCGCATGTGGCGACGGCCGAGGGAATGGTCGCGATCGCGCACATCGCCGGCAAGCCAATTACCCCTGTCAATAAGAACCGCATTCCCGGAGCAACCTATACCGAACCGGGCATCGGCAGCGTCGGTCTCACCGAAGCGCAGGCGCGCGCCGCCGGCCACGACATCCGCGTCGGCAAATTCCCCTTCGCCGCGAATAGCAAGGCTAGTATTCTGGGACAGCATGACGGATTCGTTAAGATTGTGGCCGACGCCAAGTATGGCGAAATCCTGGGCGTCCATATTATCGGGCCGGAAGCTTTCGAGTTGATCGGCGAAGGTGTTTTGGCCATGGAGTCCGAAGCCACCGTCGAAACTCTGCTCCATACCATTCACGCGCATCCCACTATCTATGAGGCGGTGGGCGAGGCATTCAATGCAGTGTACGGGCAAGCCATCAATGCCTGAAGTAGTATCAGCCGCCGCTGTCTGCGAGCTGCGCGATCTCGGCCGTATGCGATACGGGGACGCTTTCGCGCTGCAGCAACAGTTCGTCGAGCGCCGCAAGCGTGGAGAAATCGCCGACCAGTTACTGATCGTCGAGCATCCCCACGTCATCACTATGGGCCGCAACGCTCACGATGAAAATTTACTGGCGCAACCGGAGTTGCTCGAACGCGCAGGCATCGAATTCCAGCGCACCGACCGCGGTGGTGATGTGACCTATCATGGGCCAGGCCAACTGGTAGGATATCCCATCGTCGATTTGCGAGAATGGAAGCGCGACGTCGTGGCTTACGTGCGTGCGCTGGAGCAGGTATTAATCGACGCGCTGGCGGAGTTTGGAATTGCGGCGGGGCGCGAAGTGGGTACTACCGGCGTGTGGACCGGGCAGGGTAAGATCGCAGCCATCGGCGTACATCTCAGCCGCTGGGTCACGTCCCACGGTTTCGCGCTGAACCGCGCGACGGATTTGAATTATTTCCAGTACATCGTGCCCTGTGGTTTATCAAAACCGGTGACCTCGATGCAGGCGCTCGGGTGCCAGGCTGATCACAACCAGATTGTCGCCGCCATCGCCCGCAGTTTCGCCCGAGTGTTTGACCGCGAAATGGAGAGTTTATGATTGACGTCATTATGCCCCAGATGGGCGAAAGCATTGTCGAAGGAACTCTGACGAAATGGTTGAAAAAACCGGGCGAGAGTGTGGAGCGGGATGAGCCCCTGTTCGAAATTTCAACCGATAAGGTAGATACTGAGAT
>JALYJH010000263.1 GCA_030775415.1 Acidobacteriota bacterium
GCCGAACGTCCCGCTGGCGCGGCTCTACAGCGGCGATGCCTGGAAGCGGATTGGTAAAGTGGAATTGTGTTTGCGCGCGCCTGTGTCGCGCCTCGTGATTGAGAATGGCTTGGTGCGCGGCGTAATGGCGGGCGAGAGGGAAGTTTGCGGCGACTATTATGTTTGCGCGTTGCCCTTCGAGCGGATTAACACGGTGGCGGCTGAGTTGCGTGTGGATGTGAGCGAATATGAGCATTCGCCGATCACCGGAATCCATTTATGGTTTGACCGTCCGGTGACGGATCTGCCGCATGCCACGCTGCTGGATCGCACGATGCAATGGATGTTCAATAAGCACGAAGGGCGCTACGTGCAACTGGTGGTGAGTGCTTCGCGCAGTCTGAGTGAGACCCCGCGCGCGGAGGTGATCGCCCTGGCACTCAAGGAACTGGCGGAGTTCTTTCCGGCGGCGCGCGAGGCCAAGCTCGAAAAGGCGCACGTGGTTAAGGAAATCCGCGCTACGTTTTCGGCTAAGCCCGGACTGGAAGCGCATCGTCCGGGGAATCGCACTAAAATAGGCAACCTGTTTCTAGCCGGAGACTGGACTAAATCCGGCTGGCCCGCCACGATGGAGGGTGCGGTGCGCAGTGGTTATCTGGCGGCGGAAGCGCTGACAGCGGCGGCGGGCGCGCCGCAGAAGTTTATCAAAGCGGACATTGCTTAGTGGACGAAGTACACCTTTAAAGCTTCGTTAACGTCTAAAGCTTCGTCAACGTCGCGCTTATCTAGAGTGGGCGTACGTTTCTCGAAAGCGGCGGACTATTAGCCTGAGATTCCGTCCAAATCCGCAGCGTATTTAACAGCATAATGCTTTTCGGCCTGGGGTTGATTATCGCCGGTATGCAGCGCGGCTGACTGCGCAATGGTATTCTGACATCGCAAGTGTTTCGAGGCCACCATCGCAAAGTCCGTCTGCTCTTTGGAATCTCCGACATCGTTTTAACGGCGCTTGCATTTCTGCTGGCCTACCGGGCGCGAACGGCCATGGATCACGTTCCCCTGGAGCATGATTTCTATTTAACGGTTCCTGTGCAGGTGCTGCTCTTGGGCTGGTCCGTGGCGGTGTGGGTCGCGGTTGGGATGTGGTGGCAGATCTACGACCGCATCGACAGGTCCCACTCGCGAGTCATCCTGCGCGACGCCTTTCGCCAATGTCTGCTGAGCTCCGTGGTAATCGTGCTGTTTGAGTTCGCGCTGCGGCTGGACCTTAGCCGGTCTTTTGTAGCGATGTTCGTGGTGTTTTCGTGGATGCTGTTGTGCGGGTTCCGCTTAAACGCGGGGCGTGTGCTGGGAATGGTGCGGCGGGAGTTTGGCGCTCCGAGCTACGTCATGGTGGTGGGGTTGGGTGACGCGGCGATGCGCATGGGGCGGCAGATCGAGGAGGCCGCATCCTATGGCGTACGCCTGAGCGGGTTCCTGTCCGAGCCCGGCGACCCGGCGCCGGAGGAAGTGGAACTAGCCGCTAAATATCCGGTAAGGCCTTTGGCGCGACTGCCGGATCTGCTGGGGCAGCATGTAATCGACGAGATTATTTTTGCGGTGGACAGCCGGAGGCTGGCTGAGTTGGAAGAAGTATTTTTGTTATGCGATGAAGAGGGGATCCGTACGCGCGTCGCCGTTGATTTCTTTCCGCATATCAATAGCCAGGTGTATCTGGACCGTTTGGGCGCGTCGCCATTGCTGACGTTTTCGGCAACGCCGCATGACGAGATTCGCCTGCTGGTGAAGCGCGCTACCGACATTCTGGTGGCGGCGGCGGCGCTGATTTTACTCAGTCCGCTTATGTTGCTGGTTGCGCTGCTGGTCCGCATGACGTCGCGGGGGCCAGCGATTTTCCGGCAAACTCGCTGCGGGCTGAACGGGCGGCGGTTTACGTTCTATAAGTTTCGCTCCATGTGCGAGGATGCTGAGGCGCAGCGGGCATCGCTCCAGCATTTAAACGCCAAGAGCACTGCGTTTAAGATTCACAACGATCCGCGGCTGACACAGGTGGGGCGCTGGCTGCGCAAGTTTTCAATCGACGAATGGCCGCAATTATGGAACGTGCTGAAGGGTGACATGAGCTTAGTGGGTCCGCGGCCGCCGCTGCCAGCGGAAGTGGAACAATATAAACGGTGGCAGCGGAGGCGGCTGCGGATGCGGCCGGGGCTAACCTGTCTGTGGGTGATCAGCGGGCGCGATCAAGTGGATTTCGAGACTTGGATGAGAATGGATATGGAATATATCGACACTTGGTCTCTTGGCCTCGACTGGAAGATTATGCTGCGGACCATCCCGCAGGTGCTGAGCGGCAGGGGAGCGCATTAACAATTCCATATGCATCTGGTACCGACCCAAGAGGAAGTGATCGAGCTTTTACGGCAGACCGGCGGCCTGCGCAAAGGGCACTTTGAATATCCCAACGGATTGCACACAGATGAATATTTGCAGGTGGCGCTGACGATGCGGCACTATCAATCGGCAAAGATCCTGAGTGTGGGATTGAGCCGGCTGATTCGCGCGCATGCCGATCTGCGGGCACTGATTCCAGAGTTGTCGATTGTGGCGCCTGCTACCGGCGGACTGCCCGTAGCTTATGGAATGTGCGAAGCCCTGCGCTCGCGGCAGGTGTACTGGGCGGAGCCTTACGGCGATAGCGGAAGCATGCGTTTTCGCCAGTTCCTGGAAATCCAGCCCGGGGAAAAGGTGCTCCTGGTGGACGATATTCTACGCACCGGCAGCAAGATGACGGAGATCAAGAAACTGGTGGAAAGCCGCGGCGGCGAAGTAGTGGCGATGGCGGTTTTGATCCATCAGCCGGAGCCGGGCGCGGCTACTTTTGGCGCGCTGCCGTTCTACTCGTTGGCGCATCTGGATGGGACCTATTACAAGGATGCGAAATCCTGCGATCTTTGCGAAAAAGGAGTACCGGTGGAGAAGACCTGGGTCTAGCTATTGACGTAGGCCGCCGGACAGAACCAGAACTTGTCCGGTTACCCAGCCGGCGTCCTCAGAGGCGAAAAAGACTGCGGCGCGGGCGATATCCTGCGGCTGGGCAATGCGGCCCAGCGGAGTTTTCGACTCCAATCGCTTGCGGAAATCGCCTTGGTCCAAACCCGCGGAAATGACTCCCTCGGTTTCGACCATGCCGGGGTTGAGCGAGTTCACGCGGATCTTTCGGAGGCCGAGCTCGGCGGCGAGTGCAACGGTAAGGGCGTCGACGGCGGCTTTGGTGGCGCTGTAGACCGAAGCGCCGGGGAGTGGCATCGGGCCGACCATGGAACTAATGTTGATGATGGAGCCGCCCGTTTCGTCGATCAGTTTGACGGCTTCCTGGGTGGTGAGAAGCAAGCCGAGCACGTTCAGGTTGAATTGTCTATGGAAGTGTTCGGGGTTGATACCTTCGAGCGCCGCGAATTCATAGACGCCGGCATTGTTCACCAGAATGTCGAGTTTACCGTATGCCTTTTTGGTTTCGGCAAACAAGCGGCGAATGTCTTCGAGATTTGAAACATCAGCTTGAACGGCGACGGCGTTCCCTCCTTTGGCAGCAATGCGATTGACGACGGCATCGGCGCCGGTCTTGCTGCTGGCGTAATTGACGACCACGGAAGCGCCTTCGGCTCCGAGATGTTCGGCGATCGAGGCGCCGATTCCTTTAGACTCGCCGGTGACAACGGCAACTTTTCCTGTGAGCTTATTCATGTATACGAGATGAGTCCCGGGAGGCGGCGGATTCAGGCATTATGGAAGGAATGACGAATCTGGAGTCTCAGTGTGCGTATTAGCCGGCGCGGTTTCCTGGCAACGCCGGTGGCGCTCGCCGCAGCGCGGGCTATGCGCGCGGCCGAGCGGAGGCCCAATGTCATTTTGATCGTCGCCGGCACTTGGCGGGCGCAGGCGGTTCCGTGGGCAGGCGACACGGATGTGGTGGTGCCGAATCTGGCGAGGTTCGCCGCCCAGGGAGTCACCTTCTCGCGCGCCTACGCTGCGTATGCTCGCGCGGAGCGTTCGCGCTTGTGTTTGCTGAAGGGCGTGTTCCCGCATACGCTGGCAATGCCGGATGCCCCGGTGGAAGGTCCGCTGTCGGAACCGCCTACGCTGACGACGGTGCTGCGCGGCGCCGGCTATCGCACCGCCGCGTTTAACATGCGCCAGGCGGGTGACATTGTCGCTTTCATTCACTCGCCAGGCGACGCGCCTTTTTACGTGGAGTGGTACATGGAGAACGTTGGCAGCGGCTTGATGGAGCGCACCAATCCTGGCGATCTACATGTGCGCGAGAATGTGCCCGAGGAACTGCGATCACGCGCGCGTGAGGACATGGCGGTGTTTTACGCGCGGGCGCGCACGCGGGATCGCGAAATCGGTGAAGTGTTGGAGGCGTTAGGGCGAACCCTGAAGGGAAACAACAACGGACTCAATGACGACACCATCGTTATCTTTACATCGCTGCACGGCGAGCAGTTCGGTTCGCACTCGGGGCAGGGCGATGATTACGTATATGAGGAAACGATTCGCATTCCGTTGGCCATTCGCTATCCGCGCGTGCTGAAAGGTGGAGCGGAAAACGACATTTTAGTTTCACAAGTGGATATCATGCCGACGCTATTGAAGTGGTGCGGCGCGGCTATTCCGGATGTCGTGCAGGGGCGTGATCTGTCGGCGCTGCTGGCGAGGCAATCCGGAGAGCGGCCGGACGCGGTGTATGCGGAAGGGCGGCTGGGGCAGAAGGACGAGTGGCGCATGCTGGTCCACGGCTTCGACAAGCTGGTTGTGGACAAGAACGAGGATGTGACTCATTTGTTCAATCTGGCGGACGATCCCTATGAGGAAACCAATCTCGCCGACGTCACGGCGGAGCAACTAAAGCGCGATTCGCTGCTGGCCATCGAGCGGCAGTGGGCGAAAAAACTGGGCGACGGAATGGACGCGTCGGGGCTGAAGAAGCGCTAGGCCGCCGTCAGTTTTAGCAAGCGCATCATATTGCCACCGAGAATCATTTCCTT